>CAZDLH010000222.1:0-5061 GCA_964505925.1 uncultured Burkholderiales bacterium | reverse complement strand
CAAGACCAGGTGCGCCGCTTCGGCGAGCGGGTGACCCAAGGGAAACGGCAGCTCGAAATGCTCGGGACCCACCCGGAGAGGCCGGTGAACCCCGACAGCCCGGAGCGCAAGACCGAAGAGCTCCTCAAAGGGGCCGCCCAACTCATCTCCTTGAGCTACCGAGAGCTGAGCCGATTCGCACTCCAAGCGTTCCCTCCGTTGGAGCACCTCCCGCCGAACTGGCGAGAGCCGCTGCTCGAGGCCGAGCAGGCGCTTCTCGAGGTGGAGCAGCTGAGTTCGGGCTCAGAGCCGTCGCTCGAACCGCCGACCGGGGTCTGAAGCCAAACGGGGGCTCCTGGCGGAGCCGAGTAGCGCTCCTTGCGGAGCCGAGTAGCGCTCCTTGCGGTCGTTGACCGCCCACACCTGGGCGAGCCCTACGATCCGCTACCAGCCGGGCTCGTCCCATCCGTCCCAAGGCCAGACCAACGGATCGTAATAAGGGCCGAGCCCCCAAGCCTCTCGAGCCTCGTAGTACCCCCGAACGAAGGCCGTATTCTTGTCGGCCTCCTCGCTCGCGTGTTTGGTGAGATCCTTCATCCGTTCGATGAAAGCGTCCTCATCCGGCTGCGCGCCCAGCGCCCTGCCCATTGCGTCGGCGGCCTCTTCGAGGCGGCCATGCTGGGTGTAGAGGGTGCTCAAGAGAACGTGGGGCGTAGGGTCGTCCGGGCGAGCTGCCGCCATCGTGTCGGCCTCCTGCCTCGCCGCCTGGAACATCTCCACCGAGCCTTCATGAAGGCGGAACAGGTTGGCCGCGACCTTCTCCCGACCGGCCCCATCCACCACCACCACGTAGGTCACTTCGGGATTGAGCTCCGGACCGGTATAGTCCGAGCTCTTCTCCGGGGTGCTCTGCGACCACACCACGGACCGCGGGGTCTTACCCCGGGCGGGCAAAAACACGGTCAGATGGTACGGTCCGGGGATACCGGTCTCCCATTCGAAGGTGGTGGTCCCAAACTTCAGGCGAACCTGGACCGGGCCGAAATCCACCTTCTCGGGCAGGGCCGCCGGGTCCACCGCTCTGATCAGCGCAGAGCCGCTGCTGACCACACTGCGGGCGGACTCCTCTCCGTAGAACACCTTCCCGCGGTTTAGCCCCACGCCGACCAGGGCCGGACCGGTGTACTCCTCCTGGATCCCGGAGGCGAAGTAGACGACCGTCAATTTCGAGCCGCCGCGGAGCTCCAGCAGCGATTTCGGCGGGAGATTCTCTAGCGGCTGAGCCAACAGCTTCCGGCTGTCGACCACCATGACCGCCGAGCCTTCGAGCCGGGTGATCATCGCCGCTGGTCCGTCGGCCCAAGCCAGGGGGCTAAGTCCGACTATAAAGAGAGCTAGGAGTAGTCTAATCATGCGACCGACTTTCTCCTCTAGGGTAGAAAATCCCTCAGTCAGGAAAATTTTTGAGTGCAAAATATGCCGATATGAGACGATTGTGTCATCCTATCTGCAGGGTCCGGCGCCCATCGCTGGAATCCATGACACTTGGGTGTACTCGAAGAACGTGGAACAGAGATTCGATAGGGAGGGCGAAAGCGCGCCTGTGCCTCGCAACTGGAAGCTGTCCGTCGCAATGATGGCGGCTGTAGGCGGGGTAGCCGCGTCGTGCCTTAATCTCGCTATTCATTACGACGGCTGGGCTGCGGTTCTCCTTCCTATCTTCGCCGCCTTGGCCTGTAAGCTCGCCCACACCGCTCTGTCTAGGCTAAAGCCCGCTCCGAACGACCCCGACTACCGCAATATCCAGCTCAGCTTGATCGCCGGCGGCGCCATCAGTGTGATCCTGGCCTCGATCTTGACTCGGGCCCAGGGGCTCCAACTGCTGGCTGGTACGGTCACCATCGCCTCGGTCCTCGCCGCGCTCACCATCGGCATCGATATAAAGCGCCGTAGAGCCACCCTAGCCGCCGCCGAGAAGGTCCAGAGTCAGCTCGAAGAGGTAGACCGTCTGCTCGAGCTCGAAGAGCTGGTGAGCGCCCAGGAGCTCCTGGAAGAGTCTCTTTTGGCCAGTGAGATGGCCTACGGCTCCCGCCATCCGCAAGTCGCGCTGTTGGTGCGACGTCTCGGGGATGTGATGCGCCGGCAGAACCGCCAGGAGGCCGCCATAAACATGGACGCCCGCGTAGTCGAGATCGAGGCCGCTCGAGCCGAGAGCAGTCCGGAGTTAGTGGCCGCCCTCTCCCGCCAAGCCGACTATCTGACCAAGCTCAAGCGCTGGGCTGAGGCCCAAGAGGTCGCCGAGCGAGCGCTCCGCGCCTGCGAGCACCTGAGCGACTCCGACCGGCTGAGCGGCCGCAGCTCCTTGACCCTGGCTCGCATCCAAGAGGCCAACGGGGACCAGAACGGGGCCAACGAAACAGGCCGGACCGCCGCTCGACTCCTGGAGAAGAGCATGGGCGCTCGGCACCATCTGACTCTCGCCGCAAAGGCTTTAGTGGCGCGCCAGTGCATCGCCCTAGGTCGGATCGCCGAAGCCGAGCGCCTCCTGCTAGAGGTCCTGCGGGAGAAAGAAAAGGCTGGCGAAACCACCGACTCTCACTACTTGGGAACGCTTCTGGACCTCTGGCAAGTGCAGGTTCGAGAGAAGTCGAGCGAGGCCGCCGTCACCCTCCACAAGACGGTGAAGGCGTTCCGTGAGGAGGTCGGCCCTGAGTTCGATCGCCTCGAACAGCTGCGCGAACTGCTGCCCACTCAGCTAGCTACCGCAGAGAAACCGAATTTAGAGGCCCTCTATCGGGCGCTCTTCACGGGGGACTCGACGGCCACTCGCCGGGAACTCGACGCAGATCCGAGCTTAGCCCAAACCGTGGACAGCTCCGACTGGACTCCCCTGCAGTGGGCCTGCTTCTTCGACCAGAGCGAAGCGATATCGATGCTGGTCTTTCGAAGCGCGGATATCGAGTACGGGCACCGAACCGGAATGCCCGCTCTTATCGTGGCCGCGCGGTGGGCTCGCCGGGCGGCCCTGTCGACGCTCTTTCGTCAAGAGAACTTGAACCTAGAGGTCGAAGACGCAACCTCGGGCCGAGCCGTTCACGCGGCCATCCGCAGTCGGGATCGATACATCTTCGATCAGTTCTGGTCCCGTAAGGTCGACCTCAAAGCTACCGACCGGCGGGGCTGGAGCCCTCTTCACATAGCCGCCCACGTCGGGGAACGCAAGATCCTCTTAGACCTTCTGAGCGAGAACCTCGATGTGAATATGCAGGCTGGAGAGATGAGGGAGACGCCGCTGCACACCGCGGTCCTCGGCGGACAGGTCTCCTTGACCGAGACCCTACTGTTGAACCTAGCCGATAGCAGCCTACCTGACGCCGAAGGAATCACTCCGAAGCAGCGAGCCGAAAAGAGAGCTCATATCGAGCTGGTGAACCTGCTCAAGATGCACGAAGAGTTCCAGAGCCTCGAAGTCGCCCCGCCCGCACCGACACCGACCGTGGTAGAAGAAGAGGCTCTCACCGAACCGGTAGTGGAAACGGTGGTCCCTTGAGCAAGTCCGAGATCTCACTTCGAGTGGCTTCTCTGAACACTCAGTTGCGGTTCCAGCGCCACCGGACGGCCTTGAACGAAGCCTATAAGCTTCGCACCTATATTCAACTCTCAGGCAGCCGTTCCCAGGATGCTAACCGTGCGCTCTGGCGGGCCGAGCGGGTGATCGACCTCCTCGAGGGGGAGAAGAGCTCGATCATTCAGGACTACTTCCGCTCGATCGTGAACACTTTGAAGGCCTCGATGAACCCGGAGGACCTGAGCAACGAGCGTACCCTACTCGATCAGATCGACCGCGAAGAGGATACCGACCGGTTGGAAGAGGAGATCGCCAGCCGAGCGGCCCTCGCCAAGTCAGCCCCCGATAGCGCGGGCACTGATCCGATCGCACCAGGGGAACAGCCGGCCTCCACGGTCGCTGGGAGCGCAGAGCAAAAGCCTGATGGCTGGAGCGCTGCGAACGACGAAGTCTCCAAACCTCCGCCTCCCCCTCCCAAGTTCGGAGCCACCAGATACGACCCGGAGGAGACCGACCCCGACTACGGCTGGTAGCAGACCCCGCCGAAGAGCTCTAACCGTCTCGACGCTCGACTTCTGGCCTCTTTTCAACCGTGGCCGAAGTGGGCACTCCCTGACCCACCCTCGGATACGGCCCCGGTCGGCTTTAGGATATTGTGTCTACTTTCTAGACCGCCGTACGATGAGAGCGAATCTAGAAAAAGGGAGACACAGCATGATCGAGACGGGCCGGTTCCGCGAAAGCGCAAGTCAGGTATTTTGGTACGATGGGGCTCCAGCCTTCGCCCCCAACCCCACCTTCGAAGGCCTCCCCGAGCGGGTCGACGTGGCCGTGGTGGGGGGCGGTATCGTGGGGCTCACCACCGCCTTTCGCCTGCGAAGCTCGGGACTGAAGGTCGCGGTCTTCGAAGCCCGGAGATTCGGCCGGGGCGTGACCTCGCGCAGCACCGCCAAGCTGTCGGCCTTGCACGGCGGTAAGCTCGCCGAGCTCGACGAAAAGCTAGGCCGGGAGATCGCAGTGATGTACGCGCGGCTCAATCGGGAAGCGGTGGAAGAGTTCGATGGCTGGGTGAGCTCCTTCGGCTGGGACTGCGAATGGGAGCGCCGCTACGACTACGCCTACGCTGCGTCGCGCGCGGACCTCGAAACCGTGGAGCGCTCCTTCGAGGTCGCTCGGGAGGCTGGCCTTCCGGTACGGCTGGTGCGGCAGCTCGAGTTCGCCGGCTCCTCTCCAGGGGCGGTGGAGATGGACGGCTGCGGCCAGTTTCAGCCGGTCCGCTATCTCGAGATCTTGACCAGGGAGCTACAGGCGGCCGGCGTCGCCCTCTTCGAGAACAGTCGAGCGACCGGACTTAGCCCAAGGGGTATCGAAGTGAACGGCCGCAGCGTAGAAGCTGGGCATGTAGTGCTGGCCACCCACATCCCGATCCTCGATCGGGGGCTCTACTTCGCTCGAGTGTTCCCCTACCGCTCCTACGTGTTGGCCGCCCTCAAGCCGAAGCCCCTGAACGGGAT
>CAZDLH010000221.1:0-5066 GCA_964505925.1 uncultured Burkholderiales bacterium | reverse complement strand
GGCCTCCAGCTCCGGCTGCGAGAGGATGGCGTGCCACTTCTCGACCGCCTCCTCCACCGTGCCGTACCAGAGCCGGGGGTCGGCCACGATCTCGGTCTGGCCGCCGTCGTCGCAGACCATCGTCAAGCAGCCGGAGACCACCAGCTCGGCCACCGCCATCCCGAAGTGCTCGTCGGCCATACCGTGAAGGCCGTAGGCGTGGTCTCCCAGGAAGCCGCCGATCTCCTCGGAGCTCGCATCGGTCACCAGCTCCACCCACGGATGCCGGGCCGCCGCCTGCTGGACTTCGCGCAAGTAGGTCGAACCCCACACTGAACCCACCAGGGTCAGCCCCACATCGTGCCCTAAAGAGCGCAGCCGCTCTACGATCTCGATCACCATCACCTGGCGCTTCTCCCGGGAGAAGCGCCCGAGGTTCAAAAATCGACGCTTCCGGCGCTCCACCGGCCAAGGGTCCGGCACGCTGTTGAGGGTCGGCGGATAGAGCACCACCGGTGAACGCTGGGGATAGCAGGTCTTCACCACCCGCCCGGTCCAAGCCGAGTTCACCAGCGTCAGATTCTCTTTAGCGCGGTCGCCGTCGTAGCCCGAGAGCCTCTGGCACAGGTAGCGATACCCCAAGATCAAGGCGTTGAGGATCGGATTTTCGTTCCAGCCGGGAGGGGCGTCAGGGCGGGGATAGGCGGCCCATGGGTAGTGGATGTACTCGATGGCCCGGCGACCGTACTCCTGCTCGTTGCTAGCCGAGACCAGAAGATCGTACCCCTGGGCCGCGCGCTTGGCGTAGCGCTGGATCAGGTGGGTCTCGATCAAGGCGAAGTTCGGCCCCAGTAAGCGCAGCCACTCCAGCCAGCGCGCCGGCATCACCTCTACCTCGAACCGCTGCTGGGCAAGCGTAGTACCGCAATAGGCGTCGATGATCTCAAAGTCCGGCGGCACCAGGGTCAGCACCGTCACCTCCCCCACCTGGGTTAGGTGCTGAAGCATCCAGGCCGACACTCCGCAGCCGCCCCCTGGGGGCATGAGGTTCGGCTGGGCGAAGAGGATGCGCGGCTCGTTTTCGCTTCGGTGGGGGATGGGACGAAGAGTGGGGCGGAGGCTACGGCTGATCTTCGGGCTCTGAGGCATATCCCCATATAGCGAGAAGCCCGAAAGATCCCTTCCTGCCCTTACGCTACCCCGGTCAGGATCGACTCCCACAGCCTCCAGTAGTACTGGTACGACACCCGGGTCCCCACATCGAGCGGCCGCCCGCTCAAGAGCAGGCTATCGTGCCGGCCTTGGGTGATGTAGTTCGTAAAAGCCAAAGAGAACTCGGCTTCGTCGGACTGGTCCTCGATGGTCTCTAGGAACTCGGCGTGGAACACCGTGCGCCCGAAACCGCGCACCGAGTAGCGGCCGTCGGAGAGTCCGGGCACTCCGGTCTCGCCCAGAAACTCTTTGAGCCGGTAGAGCGGCCCTTCGCCCTCCACCCGGAACCCCCGGGAGCCGATGAAGTGCTCGGCCTCCTCTTTGGGTACGTTCACCATCGACGACAGCGAGTGCTGTCCGGTGTAGGCGGCGAGGAGCTGAGCGCTCGCTCCGGGGCTCCCCATGAGAAGCTGGCCGGGCAAAAGCATGAGAAAAGGCTTGTTGTCCAACAGCGGTAACGCCATCTTCAGAGCGTCCCCTAGACCTCGAGGATCGTCTTGCTCCACGAACTCGAGCTTGAGCCCCTGGGGCACCGGGCTGGGAACGTGGGCCCGCTCGGGAAACGGGTACGGCTCCAGCAGATGCTTGAGCAGCATCTCCTTGCCTTGGCGGACCACGATGATCGCTCGCTTGATCCGAGCCTCCCCTAGTTCGGCTAAGGCGTGCTCGATGAGCGGTTTGGAGCCCATCGGCAGTAGCTCTTTGGGAACTACCCGAGTATACGGAAGCATGCGAGTCCCAAGCCCGGCGCAAGGCACCACTGCGGTATCCACAGGCACTCGACCCGGGATATCTCCGCAAAACGATGGAACTGTCAAGCCCACAGGCGCACTCCTTTTCGCACTCAGCCGGATCGGGTTCGCGATAGAGCTTCTAAAACTCTCCCTCGCATCGCTCGGCGTCCACAGCCCAACGATTCCGCCTCTTCGACCGCCCCTTCGAGGCTATGCAGACGGTACTGCGCAGCGCTGGGGGGACAGAGCAAAGCGGCTCTTCCATCCTCGGCAGGGCACTTCGGCCCTCAACGGCGGGATCCCCCGTCCCCCTCACTCCGACCCCGAACATCGTCCTGAGCAGCGGCCCGGCCCAAACTTCTAGGTTTGCGCTCCTCGGACTTCGGCCGTTGAGTTCCTACCTTGGGTTCGCACCGATGAGCGGTCCGTCACAGGAGAGGCGAGATAGTGGGGGGATGGACATCCGCCACTGTTAGCCGAGGGTACGTCGGGACCCGGCCCCTCCCCTGCCCCTAGAGACGAAACCTTGACCAAACAGTCAAGAACCGGTCGAAAGGCCCACGCGAAACTCCGTTTCGGGGCACCTTGTAGGGGCGACGTCCGGACCGATTCGCCGTTACGAGGAGGAACCTGCGGAAAAAATGGAACAAGATTCAACATGGAGCATTTCCGCAGCTATCCCACCCTCTGCGCCCTCTTCTTATCCCAGCTGGATCGCTGGGGCGCTAAGACCATGGACTGGACGCTGCTGGCCGACGAGGGTTTCGTCGATCTGTTTCTCCGGCGCTTAGTGACCGCCGAACAGATCGAACCCGAAGCCTTGGTCTACGCCTGCAGTAGCCTGACCGGTCCGTCCCCGGGAGGGGTGCTCGCCGGGGCAGCGCTCGTCGAGCACGGGCGCTGGGACCTCGAGGAGTACGCTTCGTTTTTAACCTTCGCCTTGAAGACCGACGGGAGCCGCTGGCCCGCGCTGACATGGCTTGAGCTAAGCGACATCTTGGAGCGCGGGCTCTTCGCCCACGCCGAACTCGATCGCCCCTGGCTCTGCGCAGCGCTCTTCGCCTTCGGCTGGGTGCCCGCCGAGCTGCAGGCCCGAGCCGCCCGTCGAGTCTGGCAGACCAACGAGCTAGAGCTGGCGGAGAAGCGCTCCTTCGAAGACTGGTTGGCCGGCCTCGCGAGCTGGCCGGATCTGCCCTCCCCGCCCCACACTTCCGGCCTGGTGTGCTCCGATTCTCGGCTCGAGACGGCGCTGTCCAGGGGTGATGCCCAGCGCCGCCGAAGCAGCCAGGCGACCGGGCGCCCTCGACGCTCCTCGGTCGGTTAGGAGAGCTCCCCCGATGGACTTGGAACTCGACCTGGAGCGGCAGGTCCTACAGCCTGGCGATGAAGTTGTGGGCCAGGCCAGGCTCAGGGACCCCTCTATCGAAAAGCTCGAACTCGTGCTCCAAGGCGAAGAGGTGTTGGGCGCCAACGACGTGGCGCGGACCCTGATCACCCCCGTGGTCGAAGAGCGCCTAGAGCTCGTGCGCGAGCCGCAGCACCGAGTCGACAGCGCCGACCAGAGCGAAGAGGAGAGGGCTGCAGGTCCGATGTGGGTCATCCCCTTTCGCTTCACGCTGCCCAGCGACGCCCCGCCCTCCTACGCCAGCCGCGATATCCGCTGCCGCTACAGCCTCAAAGCCACCGTTCGTCGCGGCTTTCTCCGGCGTCCCACCATCCGCAAGATGCACCTGACCGTCCTGCCTAGAGCCGAAGAGGGGCTGCAGGCCCTGCCCGTGGAGCTCGAGGTGGACCACCCCAGCCTGCGTCTGGTGGCGCGACTGAACAGCACCCTGGTGCTGACCGGCGAATCGCTGGAGGGCTCCCTACTGCTCGAGCGCAAAGTCGACGGCGCCCCCCTCCCGAAGGGTCTGTCTTTCCGGCTCGCGGCCATCGAGCGCTCGCTGGACAAGTTCTTCCCTCACCGCCACGTCCTGACCCTAGACACCCACGATATCGATATCGACCAGGAGCTGCAGCTGCCGTTGGTGGGCCACTTCGAGTTCCCCCTTCACGAAGCCGCCGAGCCCTCCGGAGAGTGGAACAGCTTCGTCGTCGAGTACGGCTTCCGAGTAGTTATGTACGACCACGACGGGAAAGACTACCGGCGCTCTTTTCAGATCGACGTCTTCCGCGACCTGCGGCTCAGGCGCGACTACGTTTTCGAAGGCCACAAGGCGGTCCTTGTGCCCCGCTCTCCCAGCCCGGAATAGCCGGTTCACCCTGAGCGGGCCGCGCCCCCGGTTTCCAGGCCGCCCCCGGCCTTCTAACGCAACTCTAATGTGGGTCTTGTTTTGTACCAACGACCGAAAGGGTACAACCGAGATCGAGCAGCAGTCGCGTTCCTTCGTTTTTCTGGAGCGAACGGGCTGCTGATAAGTTCAGGAGGTAACCATGGCGACAAAGACCTTAACCCTCAAGCCCCTCGGCGATCGGATCGTGATCGAGGCGCTCCCCAGTGAAGAGAAGACGGCTGGCGGCATCATTTTGCCGGACTCGGCCCAAGAGAAGCCGATGATGGGGAAAGTGGCCGCGATCGGCCCGGGCAAGACCCTCGACAACGGCCAGCTCGTTCCGCTGGAAGTCAAAGTCGGCGACAAGGTGCTGTACGGCAAGTACGCCGGCACCGAAGTAAAGATCGACGGAGAGAAGTTTCTGATCATGCAGGAGCGCGAACTCCTGGGTGTGTTCGAAGCCTAAGCCCTGTAAGCAGTAGAGAAAGTAGGAGACAACTATGGCAGCGAAATTAATTAAGTTTGACGCCAGTGCTCGCAAAGCCCTCGAGCGGGGCTGCGACACCTTGGCGAACGCAGTGAAGGTCACCCTCGGCCCCCGGGGTCGCAACGTGGTGATCGACAAAAAATTCGGCTCGCCCACCATCACCAAAGACGGTGTGACGGTGGCCAAAGAGATCGAAGTCGAGGATCCCTTCGAGAACATGGGCGCCCAGCTGGTGCGCGAAGTGGCCTCGAAGACCAACGACGTAGCCGGAGACGGAACCACCACCGCCACCGTGCTGGCCCAGAGCCTGATCAAGCACGGGCTCAAGAACGTGACCGCCGGCACCAATCCGATGTTCCTCAAGCGCGGCATCGATAAAGC
>CAZDLH010000220.1:4543-5079 GCA_964505925.1 uncultured Burkholderiales bacterium | reverse complement strand
GTTCGATCAGCTCATGGAGCTCGAAGGCCAGGGGAGCGTGGCGGCGGTCTTCGCCGAGCCTATCCCCGGGGCTAACGGGGTGCTGATCCCGCCCCCGGGCTACTGGGCCGAGCTGCGCCGAGCCTGCGATCGCCACGGCGCGCTGCTGGTGGCCGACGAGGTGTTGACGGGGTTCGGTCGCACCGGACGCTGGTTCGGCATCGACCACGAAGGGGTGGTCCCGGACCTGATCACGGTGGCCAAAGGGCTCACCGGCGGCTACCTCCCCTTGGGGGCGGTCCTGGTGCACGAGCGCGTCAGCGCCGCCTTCACCGAGAAGGTCCTCTACTGCGGGCTCACCTACTACGGGCACCCGCTCTCCTGCGCCGCCGGACTAGAGGCGCTGACCGTCTATCGGGACGAGAATCTGATCGAGCGTGCGGCCGAGCTTGCGGTGCCCTTCGCCGTCGGGCTGAAGGGGATCGGGGAGGCGCTGGGAGGGGCCCCGTTCGAGGTCCGTTCCCGGGGGCTCCTGGGCGCGGTGGAGTGGCTGGATG
>CAZDLH010000220.1:0-4533 GCA_964505925.1 uncultured Burkholderiales bacterium | reverse complement strand
CCGCTACCTGCCGTTCTTCCAGCGTCTGGCAGCGCTGCTAGTGGAAGAGAAGATCCACGCTCAGCTCAAGCCGAACGCCGGAGTCGTGCTGTTAGCGCCGCCTCTGGTGATCGAAGACGAACTGCTCGATGAAGGGCTCGCCCGGGTGGCCGAGTGCGCTGCCCGGGCGGCCCAGGAGACCTCGCTCTTCGGGGGGTGAGCTGCTCCAGCGGTCCGCGGCGGTCCACTGAAGGGGCCTTCGCGTCCCACCCATCCTGGGGGGCGGGGTGGGGGCAGCTCCAGGCTGAGGCGCTGAGGGTAGCTCAGGCGGCCGGCGGCTCCCCGGCGCCCAGGAAGACCAAGAGATCGCTTCTACCGGCGTTGGGTAGCAGATAGGCTGGGCTGAAGCCGAGCTCGGCGAGCGGTTCGAGAAAGCGCAGCTGCCGGGCGTCCCCCAGGTCGAGCTCGAAGCAAGCGTTGAGGTAGCCCTCCCGGTTCAGCCGCTCGAGGTGCCTGCGCAGGTTGTCGGCTATGTCCCCGCCGGCGAGCACCGGACGCAGGGTGGCGTCGCGGTACTCTCGGTCGAGATCGCAGGAGATGACCGAACGCCCCTTGGTGGGGCGAAGGCCCTGCTGCCAGTCCTGCAGCTCTCGCTGGAGGCCTAGGCGCTGGTACTCGGCCTCTAGAAACGGGCGAAGGCGCTCGTCGGTCCACACCACACCGTCTCGACCGATGTTAGGCCGGAGCTGAAAGGCGACGGTGAGTTCGGCGTCCTGATGCAGTCGCAGGCGTCGCACCCCCAGTTCCATCGTCGCCTGAGGCGCTCGATACAACGCGGGATCGGCGGCCAGTAGTCCTGGGCGATGGGCCTGGAGGCGCTCTTCGAGATTCTCCATCAAGGTCTCACCGAGCCCTCGATCTTGGGTGAAATCGAACGGGCCGTGGATATGGATCCAGCGTGGGTCCCGTAGATCGAGGATGGTACCGCCCAAGGGATCGCTCTGCCCGTCTAAGGCCAGTTGGATGTCGAGGTTTCCCGAGGCGAGCATGTCGCGCAGTTTGCCGGGCTTATGGAGGAACGGGGAGAGCCGCTCGGGGTCGCAGCTTCGGCTCAGTCGAGCGGTGAACAGTTGGAGCTCTCGTTCGTTGGGACGGCGTAGCTCCGCTAACTGCCAATCGATGTCCAGCGGGCTCAGCGTTTCGGCTAACTGTCGGTAGCTCCGGTCCTTCGATAGGGCCAGCTCGAGCCGCCCTCCGAAGCCGTGGCTCACCTTTAGGCGGTCGAGAAAGCGCGACACGACCAGCCAGTCGGACCTGCTGGAGCGCTCTTCGGCGACCAGGTTCAAGCGGTGGAGATCGACGCTACCTAAGCGGAATGCGAAGGTCAGCTCTAGGCCGTGCGTTCGATAGGTGAGTTTGGTCTCCAGCCGCTCGGCGAGCCCCTCGATCCGCCGGAAGACCTCCTCGGAGGCCAGGCGTAAGGCCAAGGCGTCAGCTTCCGGGATGTTCCAGCTTCGCATCCCCTCGATCAAAAAACCGGCCAAGACAGGTTGGAACACCTTCTTCGCCGGCAGTTCTAGACTGAGAGTCTCGGTCATGACTTTTACTGTTCGCAGGCGTTGCACGAGATCCCCTTAGCGGCTCGGAGCAGGTGAGGGCTTCACTGAGGTTCGGTATTCTCGGGATTCGAATCTGAAGCTAAGGGATGAAAATATTTTTACAGAGATTAAAGTTTCTAAAGGTCGTGGCCTACCTGGGCGCGTACCACTAACCTCCCCGGTAGTTCTTTTGTAGGCACTCGGGCTTTTCGCAGCATCATAAGGAGTCTTTAGTCTTGGGTACGTTTGTCGCCGCCTCGCACCACGAGGTGTTGATCCTGCTTATACAGATAGCGCTGCTTTTAGCGGCCGCACGCTTGGGGGGGGAGCTCGCCCTTCGGATCGGTCAGCCTAGCGTTGTCGGAGAGATCACGGCGGGCATTCTGCTCGGGCCGTCGTTTCTGAGCGGCGCCTTTCCGGTGCTCAGCCCCTATATCGTACCGGACACCGCGGTCCAGGGGTACCTTCTGGAGGTCGTCAGCATGATCGGGGCGATGTTCTTGCTCTTGATCACCGGCTTGGAGACGGATGTGAAACTGATCAAGCGGCACCTCCGAACGGCCGCTGGTGTTTCCTTCGGCGGGATCGTGACCACCTTCGGAACCGGCTTCGCCCTCGGCATGTACCTGCCGGATAAGCTGCTGGCCAATCCCGACCAGCGGATCGTCTTCGCACTTTTCGTAGCTACGGCGATGTCGATCTCGGCCATCCCGGTGATCGCTAAAGTTCTGATGGACCTGAATCTGATGCGCCGGGATGTGGGGCAGACCATCCTGGCAGCAGGCATGAGCGACGATACCAACGGCTGGATTCTGCTCTCCATCGTAGCCGCGCTGGCTACCGGTGGAGCCCTCGGGTTCGCCGAGGTGGGCTGGGCGGTCGGGAAGGTGCTGATCTTCTTGCTCTTGAGCTTCACCTTGGGAAGGGTGATGATCCGCAAAGCCTTCGCCTACACGCAAGACCAGATTCAGAGCCGAGACCGCCTGCTGACGATGATCGTCGTCTTCACCTTCGCTTTCGGCGCCTTCACCCAGGCGCTCGGACTCGAGGCGGTACTGGGCGCCTTCGTAGTGGGGATCATCCTAAGTCAGATCCGCCGTCTCCCCATCGAGGTGACCCATCAGCTGGAGTCGATCGCGTTGGGAGTGTTCGCCCCCATCTTTTTTGCTGTGGCCGGTCTCAAGGTAGATATCAAGGGGCTCATCGACCCCGAGCTGGCCTGGTTCGCCTTTCTGGTGATCCTGGTGGCCTGCGGAGGAAAAGTGATCGGGACCTATCTCGGGGCTCGGCTGATCGGTAAGAAGGATCACTGGACGGCTCTCAGTTTCGGGGCGGGCCTAAACGCCCGGGGAGCCATGGAGATCATCATCGCCACCATCGGGCTCTCCCTTGGGATCTTGTCCCAGCAGATGTTTAGTATCATCGTCGTCATGGCGATGGTCACTTCGCTGATGGCGCCCACAGCCTTGCGCTACACGCTGTCGAAAGTGGTCCCGAGTGAAGAGGAGTTGGCTCGTCTAGAGCGCGAGGAGAGAGCGGCTAGGAGCCCTCTAGCGGGACTGCACCGGATCTTGGTGCCGGTGCGTGTACGCGACGAATCGAATCTAGGTGGACGCCAACAGCTCGAGGGGCGCGTCTACTCTATGTTGAGCCACAGCGAGGAGCTCTCGCTCACCGTCATGACGATCGTGAGCGCGCAGGAGAAGGCGGCCGCCCAGAAGTACCTCGACGGCCTGGCCCCTCTCTTCATCGGTGGTGAGCTCACGAAGAAGGTCCTCATCGACGCTTCGCCGGTGGAAGCCATCCTCGAAGAGACGAAGAAGGACTATCAGCTGCTGATGCTCGGAGCCACCGAGCCGTCGGACGACCACGACGACAGCCTGTTTAGTCCGGCCATCGACGAGCTGGTCAGGCTGGCCCACTGCCCGACCCTCATCTTCCAGGCTACCGAGATCTCCGACGAGCCGTTCAGGAGAATTCTCGTTCCGACCAACGGTAGCGGGGCTTCTCGTCGGGCCGCAGAGCTCGCGTTCAAGCTGGCTGCGGACGGCTCTATCCACATCGAGTTTCTCCAGGTGGTGGTCAGGGACAAAGGGTACTCCGTTACCGGTGGGATGACCGTTCAGCTGGAGGCCGAACTCGGCCGAGCCCACTCCATCGTTGCAGAGCTGGTCCAGGCAGGGGAGACTCTGGGTCTGGCCTGTTCCGGTGAGGTGAGGGAGGCCGAAACGGTCTCTGCCGGGGTGGCGAAAGTGGTCGAAAACAACGGCACCGATCTGCTCATCTTAGGTACCGATATCCGTCCGGGCGGCGACCGACTCTTCCTGGGGCCGGAAGTGGAGCGGATCCTTAGAGGGACCGCCTGCCCGGTGATCGTGATGAATCGGTAGCCGAGTTCGTAGTGCTCCTTTTCCATGGTGGCCACGGTGAGTGAACTCAGCTGCGATGACGCGTAAACTTTTCTTTACTCGAGTGACTTAGGGTGCCTGGGACCTTATTGTAGGGTGGGGAGCGCACGGCTCGGTTCTATAGCTCATAGAGAGCCGAATCATCGGACTCCTCGGTTTTAATGATCGTCTATTGCCGAGTAGAATGAGTGATACTGCGAGCCTGCTCCTCGCGCTCACTTTCGGCGTTTGAATCTCTTTATATCTGGTCGGGATCACCCTTTTTAGCGCAGGATATTTTAGAGCGAACCGGGATACCTATCTCGATACCACAACCGATCTCGTATGGACATTAGACAGGAGCAGGGCGTGCACCATCATTTCGAACTTCCGCTGGGAGAACCGGTGGCTATCTTCACGGTAGTGCTCTTTGCTATCTTGTTCGCTCCGATGATCTGTCGGTTGATAAGGATACCCCAGATCATCGGGCTGATCGCGGCGGGGATCGTTCTCGGACCCCACGGCTTCAGCGTGTTGGAAAGAGATCAGAGTATCATCTTGTTCGGGAC
>CAZDLH010000219.1:0-5084 GCA_964505925.1 uncultured Burkholderiales bacterium | reverse complement strand
GCGACTACCGTCGGGCCTTCCGCTGATCGAGCAGCTCAAAGAGCGCATGAAGTTTCGTAAAAAGCGACGCATCAGCTATCTCGCGCTACCGAATCAGTTGGCTGGACGCGAGATCTATCCAGAGTTTTTCGTGGATCGGGAGCTCGACAACCTGTTTGACTTTCTATCCGGATTACTAGAGAATACCGCGGAGCGCCACCGTATAGGTCGAGAAGCCCGAGAGGTTCTGGGTGAAGGCGGGGCCACCGGTAGGCTGATGGAGATGATAGAAGCGCGATTGTGTTGAAGATTCGACAGTTTCTTTTTAAGTGGAGAGGCGGCCTGGTCGCTCCCGTGGCTCTGATCTTTCTATTTCTGGCGCAGCCGACCGCGATCAGTCTTTTCCTAGGTGCTCTCTTGGCAGTGGCGGGCGAGGGCGTCCGCCTTTGGGCCATCGGCTACACCGGTGAACCGACCCGCTCCCAAGAGCTAGACGCCCCGGAGCTCATCACTTCCGGGCCCTACGCCCTGGTGCGCAACCCTCTCTATCTGGGAAATCTCCTGAACGGGATGGCGGTAGCCACGGCTGCGGTGGGAGGTCTGCCCACCGAGCAGGCCGCTCTCCTATGGCTCGCTGCGGCGACCTTTCTGGGCGGCATCTATCACAACATCATCGTGTTGGAGCAGAGCTTTCTCGAAGAGCAGTTCGGCCAGGAGTATCGGGACTACTGTGCCCTCGTGCCAGCCCTTTTGCCGGTGGGAGGCAAGAGCGCACCGACCCGCTGGCAGGGGCGAGGCTCGTTCGATCTAGGGCGCGCTCTCACGTTCGAACGCTCCACCCTGTTTTGGCAAGCTCTGATCTGGACCATACTCTTTTATAAGACGAGCGGTCAGTAGCCGTTTGAACAACGGGGGAAGATAGGGAGATTCCATGGCTAAAAAAGGCGGTCGCGCGGCCCGACGAAAAAAGCTGCAGAACCCCGTCGAGGCGGCGGCCTCAGAATCGGCGAAGGCCTCGAAGTCGTCCTCCCAAAGAGGGCTCTTAAAGGCGTTGGCCCAGCCGCGTTTTCTCTCGACGCTGTGCTTTGCTACCGCGGGGTTCTTTATCGGTCTGGTGACCGGCCTAAACCACTTCCCGCCTCTGGATGAGGCTGCCGTGATCCCGAAGATGTTGCTGCTGGCGGCCTACTTGGGGAATCCCCACCCGGATATCGTCGGCGGTCTGATCACCGGGTTTACCGGGCTAGCCATCGGAGGCTGCCTCGGATTCTCGGCCCTTTCGGATCCGAAGGTCCTGGGGACCAGCCTGATGCTGAGTTCGGTACTCGCGAGCTTAGCCATAGTGGCTACCGGGCATGTGGCGGCCATCGGTCTGGCGTTCTTGATCGGGCACATTCCAGTCTTTCTCGCCTATGTGCGAGCTGCCACCCCCTGAGCCGAGCGCGCGCGTTAGGGGGCCCCACGCATGAGTCTTCGAATCTTCCATACGGCCGATCACCACGGGTGTCAAGGCGGCTACCGTGAGATCGCTGGTCTGCGCAATCCTGACACCGACCTGCATCTAGACGCGGGCGATACGCTACACGGATCCAACACCTCGTTTCGGTGGCACGAAGAGAACTTGAGTTTACTGTCCAAGGTGGGTTGCGAGGCCATGAGCATGGGCAATCGAGAGCTGCACTACCTGTGGCTGGTCCGGGAGCGCCGGGCTCGCCAGATGACCTTTCCACTGCTGGCTGCCAATCTGGTGGAGCTGTGGGGGCGCCCGACCACCTGGACCACGGGCATCACTTTGGAGCGCGCGGGCAAGCGCATCGGTATCTTCGGCATGACGGTAGTACAGTACCCGGTCGGCTCCTTGTACGAGCAGCTCTTCGGGCTCAGGTTTCTAGAGCCGGAGACGCTCATCGAGCCGATGGCGCGACGGTATCGGGCCACCCACGACGTGGTCGTGTTTCTCGCGCACCTCGGCCTGGCCCGGGATCGGGAGCTCGCCTACCGTCTGCGTAAGCGACCCGAGTGCCGCATCGATCTGATCCTGGGCGGGCACAGCCACCATCTAATAACCGAGCCGGAGCGGGTGGGGGAGACCTACCTCTCTCACATCGGGGCCCACGGATCGCATTACGGGGTCTGGCGAAACGGCAGCCTAGGCTGGGAGTTCGAACTGCAGACGGTGGATGGAACCGAATGAAGCGTCTTTTGATCCTCAGCAACGGAGCGGGTGAGGACGCCATCGCGGCTCGTATTCTGCAGGAGTTCCCCCCGGAGATCCGCGAACGGGTGGTCTGCTTCCCCATGGTAGGACCGGGTCGGGCCTTGGCTGAGAGCTATCCCTTATGGGGTCCGCGGGTCGCTCCGCCGAGCGAGGGGCTCTTTCGAGAGTCCTGGCGCCTAGCGGTGGCGGACCTGGTGGGCGGCGTGATCGGAGGCCACCTGAGACAGCTCGGGGCCCTCCGTCGCCATCGCGGCGAAGTGAGTCTAGCGGTGGCCGTAGGCGACCTCTTCCCGGTCCTGTGGAGCTATCTTGCGGGGTTTGAGACGGTGTTCGTAGGGACGGCCAAATCGGTTTTCCATCATCCCTATTCGTTTTTCGAGCGCGCGCTACTGCGGCGGATGGCGCGCTTGAGTCTGGTGCGGGACGGCCCGACGGCCGAAGCGCTGGAGGCCGGCGGCGTGAACGCGGAGTGGCTGGGGAACGCCATGATGGATGAGGTCGAGCCCCGGGGTGTCGAGCTCGCGCTCCCGGAGGAGGCCACGGTGGTCACGCTCTTGCCCGGCTCTCGAGCTCAGGCCCCCGAAGTGCTGCCCCAGCAGCTCCAGGCCCTCAGTCTGCTCGCTCCCCGCTATCGTGGGCTACTGGGCGCGGTGGTCCTAGCGCCCGGTAGCGAGCCCGGAGAGCTCTGCTCTGAAGCCGTGGGCCAGGGCTGGGCGCTGAAGAGCCGCCCGGAGGCGCCTCCCCACGAGCTGGGGCTGCTCGAGCGCGACGGGGTGACGGTCTATCTGTACAACGGGGTGCTCGGCGATGTTTTGGCCCGTAGCCAAGCGGCTTTAGGGCAGGCCGGTACGGCCAACGAACAGGCCGCCGGTGCCGGCGTGCCGGTGGTGGCCTACGATCACCGCCAGGTCCAGAGCCTGCGCTGGTATCGAGCCAGACAACGGGGTCTACTAGGCGATGCGGTCACCATCGTTGCCCCCGGGCCGGAGAATCTCGCCGCCGAACTCGAGCGTCTCTTGGCCGATCCCATCGAGCGGGCTCGGCGAGCCGATATCGGGCGAAGACGGATGGGGCCTTCGGGCGGCTCGAGCCGGATGGCTCAGCGGATCGAAGAGCTCTGGCGGCAGCGCTAGGACCTTTTCACCGAAGGGGTAGCTAGGGTCCGGACGGGGGAGGCTTCAGCGGTGTTACTCAGGGCGTGGAGCCCAGGGTCGCCGGTTTCGAACGGGTGGGCGAGAGCGGATAGCTTTGGGGTGACGTGCGATGGAAAGGATGAGCGGTGAGTTCGGCTTCGACCGTGGCTAGGGAACGACCGCTGCTGCGCTTTCTGGGGCTGGCGGCAGCCGTCTGGGTGCTGGCTTTTCTACCCGTGGGGCTCTGGAGTGGCGACGCCCTCTTCGTGCTGAAGACGGTTTCCCGTGAAACTTGGCAGCGCCAGCTGTACCAGGGACTGCTCTACGGAGGACTGGCCCTGCTCGTGCTGGAGAGCTGGTGGCGCTACCGCCCAAAGGAGCCGCCCTGGGGACGCCCGGCACTCTTGCTCCCGTTCTTCGCCCTCGGCTTCGGGCAGAATGTGGCCACCGTTTTCGTACTCGTCGGTTTGGGCTCTCTCGCGCCGCAGCCCCTTTCGTTCTCGGGGGTACAGCTGGCTATCTGGCTGGCGAGCTGCCTGGCGGTGGGGCTGGTGGAGGAGGCGCTCTTTCGGGGGTTTCTCTTGGGGCGGTTAGCGGGGGCCTTGGGGTTCTGGAGGGGGGCTCTTTTGGCGAGTCTGCTCTTCGCGGCGGTGCACCTGTTTCGCCCGGGATCGGCGCTCTTCAAGCTGCGGTATGGGCTGGGGCTTTTTCTGCTGGGCCTACTGCTGGCGTTGGTGGCCTGGCGGCTCCGGGCGCTGTGGGCTTCGGTGGGCCTGCACTCGGGGCTGATCCTGCCGAACATGGCCGAGCCCTGGAGTACGCTCGAAGGTAGCTGGTGGGCCGGAATTCAGGCCGAGCCTTTGAGCGGAGCGCTCTCGTGGGCGGTGCTGGCGGTCGGAATCATCGCCACGGAGCTCATCGGCCGGCGCACCGGCTCTGCGGGCGACCGCTGACCCATCGGGCCTCGACAGCAGCCTGCGGGGGAGCTGCGCTAGCGGGACTCGGAGCGGGCCCGGACCCGGCGGCGGAGCTCCTGCACCAAGGGGATGGCGGGATCGCCCAGATACTCGCCGGCCTCCTCGATGGCGCCCCTGGCCACCGAGCGGCCGCCCAGCTGTACTCGATCGCCTAGTTCGGCCCCCTCGGCCACGGTGGCCTGGCCTCCGATGACCACGCCGGTACCCAGACGAGCTCGCCGGCGCACCGTCGACTGCGAGACGAGGATGCAGCCCGGCCCGATGGTCACCTCGCGCTCGATCACGGTGAGATTATCGATCTTGGTCCCGTCGGCCACGACGGTCCCCGCTCCGAGAGAGCTGTGAGCCCCCAGGTCCACCTCTCGGCCCAGGCGAACGCCGTCGCCTAGATGAGCCCAAGGCTCCAAGCGACAGTCACCCTCCAGGCGGCAGTCGCGCCCCACCGTGGCGTGGGCCAGCAGGCGGCAGTCGGGGCCCAGGTGGCTCTTTTCGCCGACGGCGTTGAACGCTTGGAGGAGCACGCCCGCCTCGATCACCGCTAGCGGGCCCACCGTGCAGTGGGGGCCGATCTGGGCCTCGGACGAAACCGTGGCCCGGGGATCGACAGCGGCGCTCGGATGGACGCCGGGGCTCAAAGGGGGGGCAGGGTACAGTAGCTCCAGCAGGCGGGCGAAGTCCACTCTGGGTCGGTCCGACAGCAGCCGGGGCAGTTCGGTCTCGAGCGTGGGGGCGCACAGGAGCGCAGCCACCGAACCCGCTTCTACGTTCTGGAGGAGC
>CAZDLH010000218.1:0-5096 GCA_964505925.1 uncultured Burkholderiales bacterium | reverse complement strand
GAGCTTGGTCGGAGTTCAGCGCCAAGCGAGCCGGCCTCAGCCGGAATCAAAGCCGGAGAGGCCCGACGCCACCAGCGCTACCAGCGCTACCAAGAGGCGCTCTCTGGTGGGCGCCAGGGCCGGCAACTCCTTGGCGGTCAAGATGCGGTACCACCAGCTCATCGGCCGATTCCAGGAAAAGGATCGCGAGCTCGAAAGCTTGGGCGAAGCGGCTCGGGCTTTCCGCCAGAAGAAGTACGAAGAGTATCGACGGGAGCTGGCGAGCCGGATTCCGACCCTTTGGCCTTGCCAGGGGCAGCTCTCGTCCGGATTCGGGTCGCGCATCCATCCGGTATACGGATACGGCCGTCACCACGCCGGTAGTGACATCACTGCGCCCATCGGTACGCCCATCGTAGCTGCGGCGGCCGGTGTGGTGATCACCAGCGACTGGATGGGTGGCTACGGAATGACCATCGAACTCGATCACGGGAACGGGCTGACCACCCTTTACGCCCACTGCAGCGAGCTCCTCGTGCCGGTGGGCACGAGGGTGACTAAAGGACAGCTGATCGCCCGAGTCGGGAGCACCGGAGTCTCCACCGGGCCGCACCTTCACTACGAAGTGAAGGTCCGGGGTGAGCAGGTCGACCCTGCCCCCTACCTCAAGGAGAAGGAAGCCCCTCGACCGGTAGCCAAAAGCTAAAGGAGAGAGGTATCTCCCCTGCAGCTGCACCCCCCGATATCCAACGAAGATAATATGTTAGCCGGGCTCCCGTACGTTGTGTGGCCGGTGGGGACTCTATTTATTTTGGCTACCCCGAAGAGGGAGGAGCCGTTCTTAGTCTATCACGCCTGGCAGGCTCTTCTAACGGGTCTTGCGTTGAGCGTGATCAGTCTGGCTGCTTTTCTCGGTACCGCTTTGATCTTTCGGCTGCTCCCGGGGACGGCTAACTATCTGCCGGGATTTCTCGGGATGTCGCTTTTCTTCGTGGGCCTAGGGATCTTCGTTTTAGCTTTCTTTACAGCGGTCTTTCTCGGGTGGCGAGCCACCGAGGGAGACCTGATCCGGATCCCTTACATCGGCGATTTCGCCGAAGGGAAGATGCTGGACCAGACGGGGATGACCCGTCGTCAGTTCATGGGCTACCAGGAGGAGGCCCGCGCTCAACAGGAGCCGGTCGAAGAGAAGATCCCCTTCCCGAAGTTCGACGGGAGACCAGCAGCGGTTGCGCCCGGCTCGAGGAGCCCTCAGCCAGGATCCGCGCTAGCCGAGATGGAGGCCCGGCGCAAGCTTCGGGAGGCCGAACGGAAGACGGCCTCCGAGCCGGCTCCCTCAGCGCCGCGTCCGGTGTCGTGGGGGCAGGTTCAGTCCCCCACCGCAAGCGGGGGAGCGGAACCGTCCAGTAAGCTACCGGCGGCCTTCCAAGCGCAGCGCACGAGCGGGGTCGGTAGGCCAGCAGAGGAGCGACCTCTGCCGGGCGGACGGCCCCAGTTCGGGCAGAGGAGCGCTCCGCCCGAGGACGCCTCCGGACGGGTGAAAGAAGTGGATCTGGTGCGCCACTACAAGGACCTTAAAAGCGCGACGAAAGCTCAGCAGAGAGCCGGCGTAAAGCCTCAGCACAAAGATGTGCTGAAGGACTGGCTGTCGTCGATCGACGAGACCTAAGGTTCCGGGCCCGCCCTATTCTGCCGGGGGTGCCCCGTCGCGTTGTCGGCGCTGGAATCGCAGGTAGCCGTTACCCAGGCGCTTCCCCAGCGCGAACAGGAGATGGCGCGGTTCGAGCTGCTCTCGCTGCAAGGAGCAGCGCAGCATAGCGATCCCCTCGAGCAGCTGCGCGAAGGTGGCGTCGAAGAGGGGGTCAAGCTCGGCGCCATCGGCCCCCTCGGTCCTCTGCCAGGCCTGGGTGATCCAGTCGGTGTGGAGGGTCTTTCGGAGGTTCAGGACCTCCTGGCGGGTCAGACTCGGAGCCATCTCTTGGAGGTCGCGACCGGTGAGCCAAGGGCGTTTGGATAAGAGTCTCAAGACAGCGCGATCGCGGTCTTCGGTGCGCTGCTTGAGGCACTCGGGACAGAGCTCTCGGTCGGGCTCATAGAGGTCACCGCACATGGAGCAAGGGAGGCGACCCTGGGCCACTAGGTACAGCTCGCGCTGCACCGAGAGTTCCAAGAGTCTTCGCAGTTTGGTTTGCAGTTCGACCTCGTCTAGGGAGGACACGGTGGCTTCGATCGCTCGTCGGCGCGATTCGGGGATCGGCCAGTCGGCCCACGGCAGCGGTTCGGCGTCCGCAGCCGGCTCGGTCGCCGGGTCGAGGTGCAGGTGGGGCTGCCCCACCCAGCAGACGATCCTGCTGGGGGCGCGCCCCAAGCGCTCCCGAAGCCTGCGAAGAATGGTGCGCTGGTTCAAAGAGATCTCTTGGCTCCAGTGGGGAGACCCGACCACTACGTAGAGGGTCCTGCCTTGCACTTTTTTGGGCTCGGTCTGGGTGGCCATGATCGGACCAACCGCTGAAAGCCAAGCCTCCTTGAGGCGATAGAACTCTAGATTCTTGCCGGCCTTCAGCTTTTCGATCGCCTTAGGGACTAAGCCACCGAGTCGCTGCATTCTACCGATTTCGACTAGGCTGCGCTATCGGTCCTGCTCCAGAGTGTTTCGGGGGGGCGCTAGAGCGCCGTCGCGCACCAGGTGGCGACTCTGGGTGGGACCCTCGTCAGGGTCGAGGTCGGTGGCGGTCATCAGGACCTGGCGCTGTTCGGCGAGGTAGGTCAGAAGGCGGGCTCGGTGGGCTGCGTCGAGTTCGCTGAGGGCGTCGTCGAGGAGCAGGATCGGACGCTCCTGGGTGCGCTCGACGAGATGTTCGGCTTCGGCGAGCCGCAAGGCTAGGGCCACGAGGCGCTGTTGGCCCAAGCTTCCGTACTGACGCAGCGGGCGACCGTCGAGCTGGATCTCGAGTTCGTCTTTATGGGGGCTGAGCAGGGTCTGACCTAGCGCTCGCTCCCGATCTTTGAGCTCGGTCAAGCGCAGCTCGAACTCGGCCCAGTCCTCCGGCCAGCTGGCTCGATAGCGCAGAAGCAGCGCGCGCTTCCGGTCGGTCAGCCGCTCCAGCAGCGCGGCGCTCTGCTCGGCTAGAAACTCGGTGGCCTCTCGGCGTCGCGCGCCGATGCTCTGGGTCAGCTCGAACAGGAGTCGGTTCCACGGGAGAAGCTCGCGGTCGGAGCGCCGGCTTTTCAAAAGGGCGTTGCGGGAGGCTAGCACCCTCTTGAGCTTAGCCAGCTCGTGAAGGTGCAGAGGCGAGCGCTTGGAGAGCTGCAGATCGAGGTACCGGCGCCGCAGCGCTGGTGGCCCGGAGATGAGCGCCCGGTCTTCAGGGGTGAAGAGGCTGCACGGGACGGTGCCCAGGAAATCGGCCAAGCGAGCGGTGGTGTCGCCCTGCAGCGAAGCCTGCTTGACCCAGACCCCGTCTTTGCGCTCCCACTGGAGCGCTAGGCGCCGGAGGTGACCGGCGTCGGTGCGAAACTCTCCTTCGATGCGGGCGGCCTGCTCCCCCCACTGCGCGAGTTCGCTGTCGACCCGGGTTCTGAACGAGCGGGCGCTCGACAGAAGGTAGGCGGCCTCCAAGAGCGCGGTCTTGCCGGCTCCGTTGTCCCCCTCGATCATATTGAGTCCGGAGGATGGGGCGAGAACGGTTTCAGCGTGGTTGCGGAAACGAAAAAGACGTAGGCGCTCGAGGATCACGTAAAGATCTAACCGCATTCGCCCCTGGGAAAACCTTGGGGCGCTTTCGGGGGGGAGAGGAGGGAACTCCCCGGGCCGACGAAGGCGCGGCTATGCGCGTGGCCCTATTTTCCGACTGTTATGAACCGGCGATCAACGGGGTGGTGACCAGTATCGCTCTGCAGCGCGAGGCGCTCCAGGCTCTCGGCTGCAGGGTGGACCTCTACTGTCCCACCTACCCCGAGGCCTCGCCGGAGGATCCGGAGATCCATAGACTGTGGGCTCGGCCGTTCCCCCTGCACCGGCGAGAGCAGGTGTCTTTGCCTCTGCCGCCGGCGGTCCTTCGCCGGGCTCTTAGCACCCCTTACGACCTGGTCCATATCCAGACTCCGTTCACGGCCGGGCTCATGGGGATGGCCTGCGCGCTGGCGCGGGGGACTCCCCGGGTTTTTCACCACCACACGCTGTGGGAGGAGTACGGCGACTATCTGCCCATCCCGCGCCAGGTTACCGGGTTTTTAGCGGTCCGTCTGTGTCGGGCGATGGCCCAGGCCTGCCATGCGGTGGTGGCCCCGAGTGAACAGGTGCGGAGCCGTTTTGCTGCCCAGGGAGTGACCCGCCCCATCGCGGTGGTCCCGACCGGTATCAGGGCCGCCGAGTTTCGGGGAGGGACGCCTCGGCCTGAGGCCCAGGGCAAGCGGGTCTGTCTGTACATCGGTCGGTTGGCGCGGGAGAAGTCGGTGGATACGGTGGTGCGAGCGTTCCGCGGGATCTCCGAGGAGGTTCCGGAGGCCGAGCTCTGGCTGGTGGGGGACGGACCGGCCCGAGAGGAGCTCGAGTCGCTGGTCGCGGAGCTGGGTCTCTCGAGCTGGTGTCGATTCTTCGGGTTCGTGCCCCGGGAGAGACTAAAGGATTACGTGGCCAGCGCCCAGCTGTTCTTGTTCGCTTCGGTGACGGAGACCCAAGGGCTAATGGTGTTGGAGGCCCAGTCCGGTGGGGTCCCGGTGGTGGCGGTGCGAGCCAGCGGAGTGGACGAGGCCGTCCGGCACGGGGACGGAGGGGTACTCGTAGAGCCGGGGGACACGGCCGCCCTCGCTCGGGAGTCGGTGGCTCTTCTGCTCGACGACGAGCTTCGGACGGGCTATTCGAAGAGGGCTCGGCAGTGGGCGGAAGGCTTCACGATCGAGGCTATGGGAGAGGGCCTTTTAGGCCTCTATCGGAAGGTCCTCAATGGGACCTCGAATTCCGCGTAGAAGTTAGTAAAATAGCGGATTCGTAGACGCTCAAAGGGCAGGATTGGCCTCGAGAAACGAGAAGGCGTGGCCATCCCCTCACCCCACAGGTTGGCAAGGAGTTTTTGCATGGATAAGGCTGTATCGATCGAAGAGATCGACGCGCCCTC
>CAZDLH010000217.1:0-5116 GCA_964505925.1 uncultured Burkholderiales bacterium | reverse complement strand
GGACTCCACCATCAAGGCGGCGATCACGGCGCGGTCGGGCCAGAGCCGTTTCACTTACTTGATCTCTTTTAAGTTATCTTCGATGGGGCGGTCGGTAATGAGTTCGATGTTATTGAAGCCCATCACCCTCTTGCCCCGATAGCCGACGGCGCCGTAGCGGGAGTTCACGTTGACGATCGGTGTACTACCTATGGTTTTCCAGACCGCGCCGCCCCAGCCGGCTTCGAAAGCGCGATTGATCTGGTAGCCGGAATTGGTGGGCGGGGCCGAGGCCAGCCAGAACGGGTTGGGCGATTTTATCCCTGCAAAATCGATGGAGAGATCAGCCACGACGAGCCTCCTTTAACTGTTGGGCGATGGTCTGGGCGGCCTTCTTGCCGTGGGCCACGGCGTTCACCACTTCCTGACCTCCGTTGATGCAGTCGCCACCAGCGAAGTACTTCGGGTTGCTCGTTTGATAGTTCTCATCGACCACCACGAGTCCGTAGTTTAAGTCGAGTCCGGAGATGGTCGAGAGCAGATCGCCGAAGTTCTCCTGACCGGCGGCCTTGATCACCATGTCGGCGGGGATCTCGACGAAGGCGTCGGGAACCGGTACCGGCCGGGCCCGCCCCGAAGCGTCCGGTTCACCGGCCTGCATCAACTGGCAGCGCAGGGCTTCGACCTTGCCGTTGCCCAGCACCTCGACGGGCTGGGTGAACCAGCGGAAGCGCACTTTGTCTATGAGGGCCAGTTCGTATTCGAATTCGTAGGCCGGCATCTCTTCTTTACCGCGGCGGTAAACGATGGTGACCTCTCGAGCGCCTAGTCTCGCCGCCTCGGTGGCAGCGTCGATGGCGGTGTTTCCGGCTCCTACGACGACGACGTTGTCGCCGACTTTCGTCTCGTGTAGGGGTCTACTCCGGAGCTCTTCGATGAATTCGGTGGCCCCGACCACGCCGGCTTTCTCTTCACCAGGCACTCGAATCGAGCGAGAGCCACTCATTCCTACCCCCAGGAAGATGGCGTCATAATCGCGTTCGAGCTCCTCGAAACTGATGTCTCGACCCACCCGAACACCTGAACGGATCTCGAATTTGCACATCTTCTGAATGTACTCGACCTCGCCTAGAGTCTCTTCGTTGGTCAGCTTATAGGGCGCGATCCCGTACCGGTTTAGCCCTCCGGGCTCGGGTTTCTCGTCGAAGATCACTGCTTCGATCCCCAGCAGTCCGAGTTCGGCCGCGCAAGCTAGGCTGGCCGGTCCACCTCCGACCAAGGCCACTTTGCCGAGACTCCGGTCTTCCGGAGCTTGAAAGACCTCGATACCGTTGTCCATGACGTGATCGGTAGCGAAGCGCTGGAGCCGCCCGATATCGATGGGCGGCATCTCCAGATCGAGAAAAACGCAAGAACCTTCGCACAGAACCTGGGTGGGGCAGACCCGCGCGCAGCTCGCGCCCAGTATGTTGCTCTCGAGGATGGTTTCGGCCGAGCCGACGAAGTTTCGAGAGGCGATGCGTCTGATGAATTCAGGGATGTCGATGTGAGTAGGGCAAGCTATCGCGCAAGGGGCGTCGTAGCAGTAGAGACAGCGGTTGGCCTCCGTGAGCGCGTGATCGAGCGTCAATGGGGGTTTAATATCCGCAAAGTTGGCTTCGACCTCTTGGGGGGTAAGATCCATTCTGCATCCTTTCTCGCCCTACTTTCCGACAAGTGGGGCGAACGGTGGCCTTCGCTCCGTTGGTAGGGAAGTCCTAGTCGTGGATCCGCGCGCTGGAAAGCCGACGATCTTCGGGGGGAGAACCGCTCGAGGGAGCTCTTCACTTCTGTGTTCCCCGGGGATTCTAGCGGGGTCACGAATCCGGTTTGCAAAAATATAACATCTCCTCTTTTCTTGGGGAGCGGCCTCGGGGCTTTAGGACTCTAACGGCGCAACCACGCCAACCGCAGAGCTCGCCGGGTAGTGTGGGGGAGCTGGAATGTGAGCTGGGGAGGCCGAGGTTTAACGGCGGAGGCTCGGGGGTCGAAGGGCGGGTCACCCCTATCTAGAAATGGTCGCCTCTATCTAGAGATCTTACAGGGATTCGATGGAAAGGGGTGCTCGGTTATGAGGCGTCGCGATAGAGGTCTCGCTCTCATCATGACTTTAGGCTTTACAGCTATCATAGTCATGATGCTGACGGCCACCATGACCAGCAGCCATGGGGGCAACATCTTCAGTCAAGACTACCACCGGAAGGCAGCCGCCATGTACGCTGCAGAATCCGGGTTGGCTATGGTCCAAGAAGCCCTGGAGAACGACCCCGACTGGAGGGTCGGTTTCGTGGAGCGAGCCACCCCTTTCGGCACGGGGAGGTATACCGTTCGTTTTACGCCTTCGGTGAACAACCTTACCGGGCTGACGCCCGTCTCGGGGCCGTACGGACCGGTCGCGCCCCAGACGGCGTTCCTTCGAATCGAGGGGCACTCCATGGGGCGCACCGAGGTGATCGAATGCATCATCGGCAGGCGCTCCGAGGACTTTGTGCACGTGGGGCTCATCGCCACCGGTAAGATCTATCTCGGTGGGGATGTGAGTATCTCGGGCCAAGTCTCCTCCGACGACCTCACCATCACGGAGGCGGATCTCGTTTCGAACTACGACCGGGACGCGCCCTGGGGTGACAGCGTTCAGCCGGTCTTTTGGGACGGCTCATCGACGCCGGGCGTCGCCGAGAACGAGGTGGCTGGGACCATACGCTCCGCGAGCCCGAGCGAGCTAGCCATCAGCTCAAACCTGAGAGACATCGCCGACCAGTCGCTGACGGACCAGTCGCCGGTGTCGGTCAAGAACGTGAATATTCAAAGAAGTATCAACGAGAAGTCCGGGGTCTCCCGGAGTGTACCGCCCGTGCCGGCCGGACCGTTGTCCGGCGAGTATTACCAGTCTTCCAGCATCTCCGTGGCCGGGGACCTCGTACTCGACAACGCCAGTCTGTACATCGATGGAGATCTGAACGTAGCTGGCTCGATCGAGGGCGCCGGAGCCATCTATGTGGCGGGGAATACGCGCTTTTCTGGGAACGCCGAAGTGCGAGCAAACGAAGACGGCGTCGTGCTCTACAGTCAGGGGAACGTGCATCTGAGGGGCTTCAGTGGAATGGAGTGGATGGACACGGTGGCGGACTACCGAGGTAGACGGGCCCAGTGGGAAGACACCAAGACGAACATCGAGCTGTTACAGGGGTACCTGAACGCTTTTGCCCACGGGGATGATAGCGCGCTGATGGCTCCGCCGGAGACGCCTGGGCCGGGCGATGGGGCGTCCAGCTTCTACTGGGGTAGCAAGGCCGGCGTGGCCCTCGCGAATCTGGCCTTCCCGCTGCTCGAGGACTATCGCCCTCCGGGGGTCAGCCACAACGATCTCCTGGTGCAGATGGTGAACCTCATCAAAGCGGAGCCTCCGGGACGCACCCGCGATTTTATGCTGGAGAAGTTCCTGATTCTTCGGAGTACTCACCTCGACGATCCCGACAACTCTGAGGCTAGCCAAGAGGGGGTATTAGGGATCAACCGAGGGACCATGGGTGCGGCCGACATCGTGAGTATCCTAGAGGACGGAGCCCCGGTGTCGACGGGTCTGCAGACCCAACTTTTTCTGTGGGCGGCGCACCTTAACGGGGAAGTCATGGGCCCCCCTCGGTTCGGAACCTTCGCCGGCTTAACCATCGCAGACTTGAGGCGCGCTCTGATCAAGCAGGCGCACTGGCTGAACCTGTACGGCTACGACAGCCTCGGCTCGAGCTACTTTCAAGGGAGCGTCTATACCCGAGGGGCCATCTACGCCTCCAACGAAGTGACCATCATCGGCTCGCTCTCGGCGGTGCGGGACCCCGACCGCCCCGATACCTCTTGGGTGCCGGACACCGGCAGTGGAGATGAGACCCGGGCGCTCAAGCCCGGAGATGTCTACCTCGGCAACGGGACCAAGATTCTCCACGTAGAGAGGCTAGGGCCAGGGCTACGTTTCAGCACACCACCGGTCGGGGTCTCCCATTGGCTCAGATGAGCGGTTCGGTTAACAGCGCGCGACGGGGCTCTAGTTTGGCCGAGGTCCTTCTGGCCGCCGGGATCTTGACGACCGTCCTTCTACTGCTGGTCGGAGTTTTCATCGGTGGGCTCAATCTGATGGAGCGCTCGGAGGTCTACACTACCGCTTCGAATGTCGCCCGGGAGGTTTTCGAGACGCTGCAGGATGAAGGGGGGTTCGCCGCACTCCCCCTGGAACCGTCCGAGTTCGACGGGTCTCGCCCCGACCCCAGGGTCGATCGGTTCCCGCCGGAGCCCTACCCTGTGGCGACCCGCAACGGTCGCGAGTTCACGATCTCCCTGGAGACCCTGCATCCGTCGTCCCGGATGACCGCAGTCCTGGTGACGGTGGCTTGGGAGAGCGGCCAACTTCAGCTCGAGAAGGTTTTTCATGCTGCCGACGCTGCGATTTAATACTGGGGTTCCCCTGTGCTCCGAACAGGGCCCTGCGGTGGCACCGCGGGGGCGCCTCTGTAAAGGTGATCGAGGGGTCTCTCTCCCGGAGATGTTAGTGGCTTCGACCGTCCTACTTCTCTTAGTAGGGACCATATCGCTGATCTATAGCGGATCGTCTCGAGTCTGGCGAAAGGTCGACCTGAGAACCTCTTTGATCCGAGAGCTGCAGGTGGCCGCTCGGTACATCGAGCGGGACTTGGAAGTCACACACCCCTTCGGTCTAGCCCGAGCCGACAACGCCTTGGCCTATCTGTCCGCTACGGATGGAAACGACAACCTAAAGATCAGCGGAGGTCGCCCGCTCTGGCAGCGCTTTCTCGTGATCTACGTGGACGAAGAAGGGAAGCTGAGAAGGCGCGAGATCCCACTCGCTCCCCCCGCTGTGCAGCCACCCGCTTTTCAGGAGTATTTCGGTCAGACGCTGCAGCAGTATCTGGACACCACGACCGGAGAGGGTAGGCACCTGACCCGGTCCGGTAGAATCCTCCGCTTCGAGCTAGAGAACTCCGGCCACTACGGATCGCTTTTCGAGTTGACCATCGTTGCTGAACAGCCGGTGGGCTCAGACCGGACCGAAGAGTTCACTCTGCAGACGAAGATCAGTATCCGA
>CAZDLH010000216.1:0-5134 GCA_964505925.1 uncultured Burkholderiales bacterium | reverse complement strand
CCTTCTACGAAGATCTGGGTGGCGCCCAGAACGACCAGCGAGAGAAGCCCGATGCTGACGACCAACTCCAGCAGGCCGATCCCTTTGAAGCGAACGGATCCCGAGACTCGGATCATCGCAAGGCCCCCTTAAATACAGCCATGCTATAAAGGACTTGGTTGTTGAAATCAGCGCCGTCCTCCATCTCTTTGGAGCCCGTATCGGAGCGCCAGCGGACGGTGACACGCAGATAGGCTACGTCTTCGGTGAAGAGCGGGTTGTCGTCCGGATCGTGCCGCAAGACCCGGTACACAACATTGTAATGCACGGTGGAGGCCCGAGTTCGGATCCTTCGTTCCATAAAGTAATCAGCACTCCCAGGGGGGGGACCGGTCATGTTCGGCGGGTCTACCATCCAGTCGAATCCGTTGGCCATGATGCCTTCGGCAACTCCCCGGGCGAGCTGATTTGCCGCTAGGACTTCACTGGATTTCGAGAGCGCGGAACCGTAGAGGTTCCAGACGCCTGCCATGGCGATGGCGACCATAATGAATATCCCTGTGGCGACCAGCACTTCCAGGAGGTTGTGCCCTCGACAGTCCAGCTTCCGGAAGCGGTGGGGCATTCTATACCTTCATTAAATATTCTTGACTCCCGCCGCCGCAGCCGCAGCCGCCGCCTCCAGGAGGGGGCGGGGGAGGGGGATTCGGAATAGCAGGGTCGGGCTCCGGGGGATAGACCGGGGGCGGTGCTAGATCGCCGGGGCTAATGGGGGCGCCGGTAGCGGCAGCGAAACCGATCACTTCATACCCGTACACGTCGGCCAGGATGCGGGGGTCGCGGAGTGCTACGTCGTAGTGGACCTGGGCATCACTTTTTAAATGCACGCTTCGCCCGAGGGCTGCACCGCGCAGGAGGGACTCCTCATTTATGAAGACTTGGAGGTCGTTGCCGGCCACCAGGAGGTTGGCGTCGCGCTTGCCACCCTCTCCCAAAGTGAATGTCGCTCCCTCGGGAAGAGCGAAGAGCTTCAGGCGCCGGGGCGCGCGCTGGTTGTTGACCGTGCCGCTTCCACCTCTGATGGTGATATTGCCATCGACGAAGATGATGGCGTCGTCACCCTCTTCGGGCAAGGTGAGATCCCCCCCAGCGTTGATGGTGAGGTCCCCATCCACATAGTAGACTCCACCCGGCTCCAATGTCTTAGAGGTGCTGATGGTTTGGGCTAGGGCGGTCCGTTGATCGGGCTCTGGTGCATCAACTCTTTCGAACCTCTTCGGCAGCGAGAGCGTGGTGATCCGGCCCGAGAGCGGATAGGCGTGCCCATTGGGCGGGTTTGGCGGGAAAAGTCCTGTAACTCCGTAAAGGGGTAGACCGGTGCCGCCGGGCAGGAACTGGCCCAACGGAGCGGGCACAGAATCGTTAGGATCGCCGGAATCACCGACGAAGGCGTATCCCGTGAGGTCGGCCCCGGGGCCGAAGAAGAGGTTCCCGTCGATCTCGGCCGACTCGGCTATCTGGACCGCTTCGAGTACGGTTTGGTTGGTGGCGATGGACGCCTCCGGGTCTAAGCTCGGTCCGGCAAGCGGCGTAAAATCGATGGGGTCTCCCGTCGAGTTGAAATGGTAGACGGCCGCGTCTTGCTCTACGATAACCTCTTCAAAACCGAAGAGGGCGTGGGGCATGGTGGGAAAGATCGGGGCGATGGTGGCCCCCATCGAGGAAGCTTCGAATCTGACTCCGGCGTCGTCCGGGCCTTTCGGGAGTTCGCCCACCGCCATGATGTAGAAGTGGTTCAACGGGATCTCGGTACCGTCGACGGCGTGCTGGCTGGCCCCCCGGAAGCCTTCGATGTTATGGAAGACTCTGGCGCCGGCCTTGACTCCGTTGGTGAAGGTTAGCGCTACGGCTCGATTGTATTCGAGCCACGAGCCTGGACCCTCTCCGTCGTCGCTGCGGTAGATGTAGGGCGGAGGCTGCTTCAAGAGGGCCATACTGAGTTGGATACCGGTATAGGCGCCGTAATAGGCGAGATCCGTATCTCCCTGGCGCTGAACGGTTTGGAGATTATAGCTGGCCTGGGCGCCTATGGCTGCGGTGAAGACCGCGAGTACCGCGGCAACCCCCAGCACCAGGACGAGACCGAATCCGCTTCTGTTCTTTGTCGCTTTGCCGTGCATTCTAAAAATAGTCCTTTAGGCTCTATCGCATCTAATGGTAGCATAGATTTCAGAAAATCACATGATAGCGAGGGGGTTTTCTTAACGCCAAAGTGTCACCCCGCCTAAGGGTACAGTCTCCAGGTGACGACCTCGCCTAGAGTGCCGTTATGCTGGACCGGGCGGTGTCGAAAGGTGAGCAAAAACCGCTCCTCGGGCTCGATTCCGTATCGTTTTGCCAAAGCTTTGGCGAGTCCCGGGCGCACGGAGATGCCCGGGGGGAAGAGAGCCGAGATGAAGAGCATGCGCCATCGGTGAGTCGGGAACGGTTCGAGCTTTTCCGTAGCGAACTGGGGGGGTGAGGTGCCGAAACTTGCGATGGTTTCGAAGCCGGCATCGGGTGAGTATCGGACCAGCTCGAAGACCCCGTGGTAGGGAGGTGTCGGGCTGAAGAGCTCCCAGTGTTGGAGCACCCTGGTCGCCTGGCCCATGGTGCCTAGGGGCTCCGGAAGACGGAAGAGGGGCCCCTCAGGTCGGTACGACAGATTGGAGAGAACTGCCACCACTAAGCACAGCCCTAGGATCGTCTTGGGCAGCCAATGCAGGGGGCGGGTCGGTCGGGACTTCCAACTCCACATGCCCTTTGATGGCTGAAGGCGAGATAGTCTTTCCCAGAGCTCCGTGGGGAGCAGAGCGGCTAGCGCTCCTAGCCCTATCATAGGGAAGAGGCCCAACTCGAATAGCGCAGTGACGGACAGGTGAAACAAGGCGCACAGAACGAGCGCCACCGTTCGGGTGATGGGTACGTGCCAGGGTGAAAGTAGGAGCAAAGCCACGAACAGCTCTCCTGCGATGACGGCATAGTTGGCTACCAGCAAGAGCGGCGGGGGTACCCCCCCGGCCAGACTCTGGGCTAAGGGGGAGGCGAAGAGGGGGCTCATCAATGAGTGGTATAGCCCGTCACCCCTAAGGATCCAGAAGTCACCCGATTTTAGATAGGCGGCGAACCCGTAGATCATTGCTAACTGTAGCACCAGTGCTGCTGCCGGAAGGCCTGAGTCTGGCCGAGAGTCCGAGCGACCCGAGCGGGCGTCGAGCGACCAGCGGGCGCCGAGGGGTAAGAAGAGGGACCAGAACAGAAGGAGGACCATTTCGAGATCACCGCGGTCGTTAGCAAAGATGTTGCGGCTGTTAAAGCTGTTGAGAAGGATCCAGCAGCACGCGGTGCTGGCGAGGGTTCTATGGCCTAAGAGGAGGGAGATGGCGGAGGCGAACAGCAACAGATACAGAATCTGCTGGGTTAGGGGATCCCCGTTCCCTAGACACAGCGAAGGCCAGAGGTCGCGGAATTCGGAGCGAAAAAGAGCGCTGCGGGGAAGTACTCCCTCGTCGGTGTAAAGAACCTCTAGGAGCGACCAGCGGCCCACCAGATCCCAGATGAGAAGGAGCGCCAGAATAATGCGAAATAGGGCCAAGCTCCGAAGGTCCAGCGCCGCCCAGCCGGATGGAGGGCCGTCTTCGACTTCTGGAGCTCGGGGAGGGGCCACCCCGTGGAGTTTCTCATGGAGACAGGAAACGCCTTCCGGGCGACGCCCGGGGCGGGCGAACGGTGAACCGGCAGTCGATGAGCGGGGTTCGATTTCGGAATGAGGCGCTGGCTCGACGAGATGTTCACCGTCGACCTGCGGGCCCTAGCTGCTTGGCGGATCGGGCTGGCATTCGTCGCGTTATGGGACCTCGTTTTGAGAATGAGGGACCTCCAGACCTTCTATGGCGACTTCGGTGTTTTCCCCAGGGAGGTGTTCGTCGAACGCTCGCTCTACTCTGGGGTCTACTGTCTTTTCTTGGCTACCGGGAGCGACTGGGGTCTCGGCTTGCTGTTCGCACTCGGGGTCGGCGCAGCAGTGTGTCTTCTCGTGGGGTGGCAGACCCGTTGGGCCGGACTGCTGCTGTGGTACTTTATGGTCTCGCTGCAGATCCGCAACCCTTCCATCTTAGACGGTGGCGACGAACTCCTACGCCTGCTCCTTTTTTGGACCCCGTTTCTGCCGCTCGGTGCGCGTTTTTCACTGGAAAGAGAACGGTATTCCGGTTGGGATTGGCTCCCCAACACCTATCGAAGCTTCGCCACCGTGGGTCTGTACATCCAGACCGTGGTGCTCTACTTCTTTTCTGCTCACCTCAAGACCGGTGAAGACTGGAGGAGCACCGGCGAAGCCCTCTACTACACCCTATCGATCGACCAGTTCACCACCGATTTCGGGCTCTGGCTGTTGAACTATCCGGAGCTCCTGCGGCTCGCCAGTCGCGGGGTGGTTCTGTGGGAGTACTCCCTAGCGCTGCTTCTTCTACTTCCACCCTCGACTCTAGGTCGGAAGCTGTTTCTTCTCTTGGGTATAGGGCTCCATCTGGCTATCGCCAGCACGCTGCATTTAGGCGTCTTCATGCTGATCGCGCTGGTCCATCTGATCGTCTTCTTGCCGACCTTGTTTTGGGACCGAATCTCCGGCAGAAGAATCCTGATCGGTCTTCCCAGCGATACACCCCCGGTGGGTTATCGGCTAGCTCCGCAGACCAAAGGGTTCTTGGGGTTCGCCATCTTCTATATCCTCTTCGTTAATATCCAGAGCGTACAGTTCGGTCACCGTCTCCCGGGCTGGACGATGCCGGTGGCCAAGCTGCTTCAGCTTCACCAGCACTGGCATTTTTTCGCCCCCTATCCGTTTCGTGAGGATGGCTGGTTCGTACTGGAAGCTAGGCTGGCCGATGGAGGCGTGCTCGACATCTTGAACGAGCGGGAGTTCACCCTAGACAAACCGCTTCCGGTCCGGGACCAGTTCTTCAACCAGCGATGGCGCCGCTGGCTCCAGAACTCCGTTCAGATGGGAGTGGAAGATATACATCTGTGGCACCGGGGAACGGTGGAGGTACTGGCGCGACGATGGTCGGCTTTCAACCCAGGGGTGGAGATCGAGGAGCTGCGGCTGCACTTTGTG
>CAZDLH010000215.1:0-5164 GCA_964505925.1 uncultured Burkholderiales bacterium | reverse complement strand
TTTCGGTGGCTGCTGGAGCTTGGGGGCGGGGGGTCGTGGATTGGGGGTGGGCCGTCTTGATCAGCATGACCACCTAATGGTAGTACAGATCGGTCCTACGAGATGTTGAATGGGTGTTCCCTGTTCCCCGCCCCCGCTACCCCACCCCACCCACTCCCCCATGCCTTGGTGGGGAGATGTTTACATTCTCGTCATATGTTGGGGGGGGACTCCACTGGACTCCCAGTTGGATGCTTTACATTCGCGGTGTTGGAATGTTGCGGAGGTACAGTTTTATGATCAGCGGTGTGGCCGATAAGGGGAAACAGGTTCGGGAGGCGCTTTTGCAGCGGACTCGGGGAGAGCGCGCTTCGGAGGTCTCCTCTAGCCGTCGCCCTCTACCTGGCAACGTTTCTGCTACACCACAGCGCAGCTCGGAGGCCTCCCCTATTCGGCGCCCTGATGCCGGGGTCGCTCCGACTTCGCCGCAACGAGGCGGCGTTTCGAGCGTTATCCGCGACCGCTCGACGGTCTCGAGCGAGGCTCGCCGGCCGGCCTCGGAAGCGTCCTCTGAGGACGGGATTCGGGACCGCTTTCGCGACGCTTGGGACGGGGTTCGGGGCTTCTTTAGTTCGAGCCCGGAGAGCCGCCGATTCGAAGAGCACGACCCGGATGCGCGGATCGCGGTGTTCGATAGTTTTCGCGGCGGTTCGGACGGCGAGAGCACCCATGGCGAGCTGGTGGAAGGCGTGATCCAGGCTGAAGGGTTCAAGGACGAGGACGTTCAGCGCTACCAGATCGATGCTAAAGGGAGCCTCTCGGATCTGAAGCGGGATCTAGAGAGAGGCCGCGATGAAGGTCTCGACGGCTACATCGAAGATCGCTTCACTGGGCTCTTGGACAACAGCAGAGGCGGGCTCGAGGAGATCCTCAACGACGACGATTCGAAGATCACGGTGGTGAATCAGTCCCAGAGCGTGGCCGAGGCGCGGGTGGCCCGGGATCTTTGGGATGAAGTTAAGAGCGACGACTCTTTCCGCAGCGATCTTTCGAAGAGCCTCGAACTGCCCACAAACGCAAGCGATCGCGAGCTCGCCCAGGCCCTCGTCGACCATATCGGTGACGTCGCCGACTCGAGCGATAAGATCGCAGAGTCGCAAGAGCGCTACGATGAGGTCTCCCGCAGAGCCGCCGACGCGGGTATCGCCCACGTGGTCACCTCCGGAAATCTTGGCAGTTTCGCCGATGAGCTTTCTGAGTTGGGCGTCCGGACGGACCGGCAGTTCTTTCGGAGCGCGCTGGCCAACGAGCATAAGACGATCGTAGGCGCGGTCGACGATCGCAGCCGAAGTGCGAGCTTCAACTCACCTCGGGCGGGCGCGGAAGTGTCCGCACCGGGAGTGGATCTCGAGATCACGACCCAAGAGGGGCAGACCGAGCGAAAGAACGGAACCTCCTTCGCTGCACCCCAGGTGGCGGCTTTGATCGCTCAGGTGCAGGAAGCCAATCCGGATCTGAGCCCCCAGGAGATCGAGAACCTTATCCGCAGCGAAGCCTCCCGGGGACGAGGTCCTCGACACGAGATCGGAACCGGCGTGATCGACCCGGAGGCGGTTCTGGAAGAGGCCGCTTAGCTCAGCTACTCGTCAGCTTCCTCCGCGCACAGGGGCCCCATGCCCTCCAGCGAAGCGCAAGCCATGGAGCTGCTAGAGGCCCCCAAAGACCTTTTGAGTTTTCTGTTTGGTCTTTTCAGCGGAGGCGCGATCTCGTGGCTGGTGGGAGGCTGGGTCTTCCGCTGGCGGGCCGGCCGTCTTCAGCGCGAAGCGGTAGAGGTAGCGCTGTCTCAGAGTCGCCGCGTTTTGAAGGGGCAGGCCGCCGAACAGTTGGCCCCGCTGTCCGGCGCTTTTCCGTATCTGCCGAGCGACGCTCGCTTTCTCGGTAGCCCCATCGACTATCTGGTCTTCGACGGCCTTTCCGACGAGAAAGACCCGGTCGAGATAGTGTTCGTCGAGGTGAAGTCCGGCAAGGCTCGCCTGAACGCTCGGGAGGCTCGAGTTCGAGAGGCCGTGCAGGCGGGCCGAGTCCGCTGGCACGAGCTCCGGCTCCCCTAAGACCGACCTCGGAAGGAGAATCCGTGAACGAGCCCCAGATTAGAGAAGCTCTCCGCACCTTTTTGCTCGGCCACACCGCGCTGGCCCCCGACGCTTTGCTGGTGGATGAGCTGAACTTGATCCGGGGGCGCTCCCGGGCCGATCTCGTTGCGGTGGACCGCCGGCTGGTCGGTTTCGAGATCAAGAGCCGGGTGGACAACCTGTCTCGCTTGGAGCGCCAGCTTCCCGACTACACCGCGGTCTTCGACCTGGTCTATCTGGTTCTAGGAGCGAACCATCTCGCCGCCGCGCTGCCGCGCCTTCCGTCGTGGTGCGGCGTCCTGCTGGCCAGCAGCGTGGGCGGTCAGGTGATGATCGAGCCGTTTCGCGAGGCCCGGACCAACCCGCTGCAGGAGCGCTTCGCTCTTGCCCAGCTGCTCTGGCGCGACGAGGCGCTGGCTCTTCTAGAGCGCCACGGCATCGATCGGGGGGTCCGCTCAAAGCCGAAGCTCGCCATGTGGGAGCGGCTCGCCGATCGGCTGCCCGCCGAGGAGCTCTCCGAAGGGGTGTGCGAGGCTCTAAAGTGTCGCCCCACCACCTGGCGCACCGCCGAAGGCTCCACTCCGAGTCGACCGCCCCGCCCCCGCCTCAAGAGCCAGCGCCGCACCCGGCGAAGCAAAGCTCGCGCCAGCAGCGGCCGCATCGCTTAACGACCAGCGGCGAACTCGGCGGGTCTAGGCCGCCGACGCTCGATCCGTTTCCTCTTTCGAGGGTTCCGTCAGCAGCCTGAGCAGGCTCCTCACAGAGGTCACAGACCGCGTCATAAAGAGTACGAGGAGTGCGGTCGTCAGGATCAAAAACGATATCTCGTGGTAGGTGTGGCTGAACAGAAAAATGCTGAGCGTCGCGGTGATCCCTGCGGTGCCGAGCCAAAGAGTATACTCTTTGGAACGGCCCGTTCGCTTCAGAAAGTAGGTGACACCAGCGAAAAGTAGGAACAGAAAAGCTAGATCTAAGGAGAGCAGAGAACCCAAGGCCGGATACCCCTCTATACTGGGGATCTCGGTCACGTGCCAGAGCTCTCCCACGCTCCCGTCTCTGTCGGTCGTGAGCCGAGTAAAGTTGAGGTAGCCCCAGGTCATCCAGGCTCCGACCACTCCAACGGATGCGCCGGCGGCCGCCAACGCCGACACCACTTTGGAACCGGGGTTCTCCCCGTTTTGCCACAGGAGGCGGCCTCCGACGAAAAGGAGCGCCAAGTGAACCGCCATAGAGAGGAGGAGCACCGTTCGATAGCTGCCGTACAAGTCGACCTGGTACGCCCACAGATGTCGTCCCCACGGTAGAAAGAAGCCGGTGACAAAAAGGTCCATGCTACAGACCAGCCCCAGCACCGCGACGAATCCTAACAAGAGCCAAGCCAGCCCGCGTAAGGCGCTGCGATCTCTGGGCTCGAGCAGTCGAAGTCCTATCGGAGGGTCGCTCGGGGTCGATTCAGAACTCTGGGGAGCAGGGGCTTCGGTCAGCATAGATGGAGATCTCCTTTACGCTTTAGAGCTAGGGGCCGTAACACGAGGGTCATGCTCTTCGGTCGCCCTCACCCAGACATTATTCCCGTCGACTAGAAAAAATGGACCCCTCCAGCCTAAGGCGATCTCCCCGAAGACGGTAGACCCGAGAGCAGGTCGGTGCATGGAGTACGAGCTCGGCGATCATTTAGAACACTTCCGTCGAGACCTTAAACGGCGCCTCACGGAGTGTTCTGTAGCCGCCGTACCATCGGCTCGAGCAGCTCTGCTAGGGTCTGGAGATAGCGCTCACCCAGTCTGCTGTCGAAGCGAAGGTCCCGTCCGTGCTCGAGTTGCCAGACTTCGACCCGGGGGTCCGCTCCATACCTTTGGGTGATGTAGCCGCCGGAAAAGAGTTCGTCTTCTCCCGGAGCGCTGGGCTGCACCCGATAGCCCTCCTCGACCATGGACTCTATAACGCCGCCTTCTCCCCAAAGCCTGCTTCGGGACCAACAGCTGACACTGGCGCCGTTAGAGGTGCCTAGCATCAAGTCGAACGGATAGCTGGCCTGACCGTGGATATCGAGCAGCAACACCCTCGGGTAGAGCTCGAGGAGCCGGTCGAGCTCGGCTTGCAAGGCGTTGTGAAAAGCCTGGTGATACCTCGCCGAGGCCGCCTCGTCCGCCCCTCTCTCAGGAGTCCGATTGAGATCCACGAAGCGTCTATGGATGGGGTTCGTCAGTAGCGTAGGCCTAAGTCTTCTCGGGGGGTCGGCTCCGGGATTCTCGGTCTGCGATAGGAGCTGGGCTAGCCCTCGAGCCAGGGGTTCCGTGTGCATGTCGCGCCGAGGATTAAAGAGAGGATCCTCACTGGTGTCCCGGTGGCGAGCCTCGACCCCGGACAGGTCATCGGTGCCGTCGTGAACAGCCACGATCAGAAGCGGTAGCTCGCCGGGCACGAGGCGCCACGGCTCCGCAGCGCCGGCGCGAAGCAGCGGTAAAACGAGGAAGAGACAGGCCAAAAAGAAGGGCCACCTCACCCCCGCTCTGGGTCGTCTTATCATCTTCTTCGACCGTCTCCCATTCAAAGAAACTTTTTTGCCCGGCGATAGTCAAATGTCGACACAAACGACTGCGTACATGACAAGAATTGAACCTTCATGTTCGCCAAGTTGGAGGTTCCCCATCTCGAACATTACGCCCTCTGAAGGGCTTTTGAGTCCCCTAGTTTATCGGTACCCTTACCCCCTCACCCCTCCGAAGGTTTTCCAAAGATACGTCGAATCGAGGAAAATGCTCAAAACCTTTACTCCGCAAGATGTTCTCGACTTCTGGTTCTCGGAGCTCACGCCGGCTCAGTGGTTCAACGGTGGCGCCGAAGTGGACGCTCTGATCGAGGGGCGGTTCAAAGCGCTTCTCGACCCCGTCTACCGCGGTGAGCTCGAAGACTGGGGTGAGACGGTCGAAGGGCTCCTGGCCTTGATCATGGTCTTAGACCAGTTCCCGCGCAACATCTACCGAGGCACCGTCCACAGCTTCGCCTACGACGACCGCGCCTTGGAGCTCACGATGAGCGGGATCGCCCGG
>CAZDLH010000214.1:0-5173 GCA_964505925.1 uncultured Burkholderiales bacterium | reverse complement strand
CTTCGGAAACTTTCCTAAGACAGCGGTGGAGCGCTCGGTCCACCTGTCGGTCGGGCGTCGAGCTCCCCTTGGCAGCGAGGTTGGACCGGAGGCCCTCATCGTCGCAGACCAGCCGGAACGAACGGTTGAGGAATCGGGTCACCCCATCCACCGCTCTCGGGTTCCAGGGCTTCGAGGCCTCCAGCGGTCCCATAAACATCTCGTACAAGCGCAGCGCGTCCGCTCCGTGTTCGGCGATGACGTCGTCAGGATTGATGACGTTCTTTAAAGACTTACTCATCTTGGCCACCGTCCTGCGCAACGGACGGCCGGTCTGCTTGTGGAGGTAAACGCCCTCTTGCACCTCTTCGGCTTGGTCGACCGGGATCAGCTGCTTGGTCTCCTCGTCCTCGTAAGCGAACGCGGTGATCAACCCCTGGTGAAAGAGCCTCTTAAACGGCTCTGGCGTGGAGACGTACCCCCGGTCGAAGAGGACCTTATGCCAGAATCGAGCGTAGAGAAGATGTAGTACCGCGTGCTCTTTACCCCCCACATAGAGGTCGACGGGCATCCAGTACTGCTCTTTGTCGCGACTCCACGCCTCCACATCGTTCTTAGGATCGAGATACCGGAGATAGTACCAACACGAACCGGCCCAGTTCGGCATGGTGTTGGTTTCCCTCCGCCAGATCGTACCGTCTTCTTTTTCAACCTGAACCCAGTCCTCGGCCTTCGCCAGGAGAGGCTCCGGCTTCCCTGTGGGTTGAAAGTCGGAGAGCTCCGGAAGAACGAGAGGGAGCTCTTCGGCGGGTAGGAGCTCCACCTCACCCTCGGGTCCGAGCAGCACGGGGAACGGCTCCCCCCAATACCTCTGTCGGCTGAAGATCCAGTCTCGCAAGCGATAGTTGATGCGGGCTTCACCGATGCCCTTGTCTTCCAGCAGCGCGATGATCGCGTCCCTGGCCTCCGGTACAGCCAGACCGTCCAGCGGACCGCTATTGATCGCGGCCCCATCCCCCACCGTGCAGGTCAGCGGCTCTCCGTCGGAACCTTCCGCTACTCGAACGGGCTCCTCCGAAGAGCGATAGACGGTCCGAACGGGCAGACCGTAGGTCATCGCAAAATCGAAATCGCGCTCATCGTGGCCAGGTACGGCCATGATCGCTCCCGTACCGTAGCTGTCCAGCACGTAGTCGGCGATATAGATCGGTAGACGCTCACCGTTGACCGGGTTCACCGCGTAGCCTCCGGTGAACACCCCGGTCTTCTCCTTCGTTGCAGCGCGGTCCCTTTCGCTCTTGCCTGCAGTCTTGCGACGGTACTGCTCCACCTCGGAGCGATGACCGTCGCTGGTGAGCGCATCCACCAACGGATGCTCGGGGGCCAACACCATGTAAGTAGCGCCGTAGATGGTGTCGGGCCTGGTGGTGAAGATCGCGAAATCCAGCCCGTCTTCTCGACCTGCTCTAAATCGCTCTTCTCTCAGTAGCGCTTCGGTGGGCGCCACTTCGGGGAGCTGAAACCAGACGGTGGCTCCGCGACTCCGGCCGATCCACTCAGACTGCTGCTTTTTGGTCTCCTGCGGCCAGTCGACCGTCCCGAGATCCTCGAGGAGCCGTTCGGCGTAGGCTGTGATCCGAAGCATCCACTGTCGCATCGGCGCGCGCTCGCAAGGATACCCACCGCGCTCGGAGCGTCCGTCGATCACCTCTTCGTTGGCCAGCACCGTACCCAACTCCGGACACCACCAGACAGCGATCTCATCGAGGTAGGCCAGCCTGTGTGCATCGACGTAGGTGCGACGCTTCCGTTCGTCGAGACCCTCGGGGATCGGTAGCTCAGAGATGGGGCGCCCTCTCTTGGCTTTCGGGTCGTACCAAGTGTCGAACAGCAGTCCGAAGATCCACTGGGTCCACCGATAGTAGTCGGGACTCGCGGTGCTGACCTCTCGGTCCCAGTCGTAGGAGAAACCCAGAGCTTTGATCTGTTTGCGGAAAGTCTCGATATTTCGCTCGGTGGTGATCGAGGGGTGGGTCCCGGTCGCCACCGCGTACTGCTCGGCCGGCAGACCGAAAGCGTCCCAGCCCATCGGGTGGAGTACGTTGTATCCGCACATCCGCTTCCAGCGAGCCAGGATGTCCGTGGCGGTATAGCCCTCGGGGTGCCCGACGTGGAGTCCCGCTCCGCTCGGGTAAGGGAACATGTCCAGGATATAGTACTTCGGCTTCGCAGAATCGAAGCCAGGATCGCCCGGCCCCGGAGATCTAAAAGTGTGGTTCTGCTCCCAGAAGTGTTGCCACTTAGGCTCCACTTCAGCCGGTTCATATTTTCGACTCATGCGTTCTTCCTACTCCTGTATCTTCTCGTTCCCTTCGAAGGTCCGAGCCGGGCGCCCCGGTGTCCAACCCGCCTCAATGAGGCTGTTTGAGGAGCCTGATCTCGTCTTCGAGCATCCCGACGCTTCGCTCGGTCGAGCCGCGTCCGGACGCGGCTGCCGTTCCCGGTGCGAACTCCAAAAGCCTTCGAAGCAAGGCTAGAGCATCGTGCCTACCGAGCCCTGGAAGCAGCGAGATGAAGCGCTCCCAGATGCGGTCGGCGCACGGTTCGAGTTCGGGCCGCTCGAAGGTGAAGAGCAGCACCGAGAGTTGACCGAGCCGCTCGAGGAGATCCTGCTCGAGCCCCCCGCCCCACAGCAGTGTTCTCTCCAGAACGTTCTCCAAAAAGTCCCAGTCCCGGACCCTCGACTGGCCCCACTCGAGCCATTTCGTCAAAAGCGAGATGGTCGAACGGGCCAACACGGTCCACTGATGGTAATCGCCGAGCGCTTTGAGCCAACCGGCTTCGAGCTCGGGATTAGAGGCCTCGCTCGGCAGCGACTCGCAGAGCCTTAGAAACTCCTCTAAGAGGTCGGCCGAGAGGTGGGGGCCTACACGCGCCAAGCCCGTGAGCACGACCGCCGACCGTCGCAAGACCGCCGCGAGGTCCCCTTCGAACTCGTTGAACGCCAGTAGGCCCCTCCTAAGATGATGGGTGGCCGCCACCGTGAGCGACCGGGCCAAGAGAAACTCCGCCAGCCTGAGATGGGATTCTACCCGAGGATGACCCGGGCTGCCGGTGGCCCGCATGAGGTCGACCAACGCGAGAGCTCTCTCCCCGCGCAAGAACGCCATCTCCGAACGCTGGAGCACCACCCGGCCCGCCTCCTCGGTACGGCGCACGGAGAGCAGGTGACCGAGTACGAGTTCGGCCTCCAAGGGACGGTCCTCCTGGAGTAGCGCCCGGTTCTTCCGGAGCAAGAGCCCTTCGAGCTCAGGCCGATCCATGAGGGGACCGGCCAAGGCCGCGCTCCTCAGGCCCTCACCTTCCGACTGCGAGAAGGTGACCACCAAAAAGGTCTCTAGAATCTGATCGACTACGTTGCTGGCGACCCTCAGATCGTCCGGCTCCGGCTCTTCGACCATCTCGGCCACCCGCTCTTGAAACCAGTTCCCGAACGGGGTGCGCAGCAGCCAATCCCCCAGCCCGCAGACCTGGCTGAGTCGATGCACTAAACTCTCCCCTTCGAGCGGCTCGCAGGTATACCAAGTCTGGCTCCAGTCCTCGGCCAACTCCTGCACCTCAGGGGTGGCCTTCGAAGGGCGAAACGATACCAAGATACGCAACTGGTCGAGCGCCTCGTCGCGGCGTTGGCTGCGCAGCAGAGCCACCGCCGTATGGAGGCTGGTCAAAACCAGGAGATCCCGGTTCTCCTCCCCTTCATCGAGAAGGGCGTTGCGCGCCACCTGCCCGGCGCGCTCCACCTGCTCCAGAGCGGACTCGTGCCGTCCCTGGAGTGAGCGAACCCGGCCCAAGGCGAGATACGTCTCGGCGGTCAACGAGCCGTTGCGGGGGTGCTCGGTCATCGCCTCGAGCCGCTCGAGCGCTCGACTGAACTGGTCGGACGCCTGGTCGTACTTCTGCTCGGCGACGAAGCGGTGCCCTCTCCAAAGGTCCAACATATAGGCGTCGAACGGCGACAGAGCCTCCTTCGGCAACCCTTCAAAGTAGTCGAGCCAGAGCTTGAGGCCTTCGTGGTCTGCCCGTTCTCGGGCGGTCGTAGCGGCGTACTTGAGGGCCAGAGCGTAGTCGGCGACCAAGGCTTCCGAAGGCTCCGGAAGCCTGGAGAAGAGCTGCGCGAACCCTCGGGCGGCGCGTTCGAAGTAGGCCGACGAGGACTGGTGTAGACCCAGACGCCGGGTGGCCTCTCCCATGTGTAGATAGAGTCGCGACGACTGGGCGAGTCGCGCTGTGTACGGGCTTCCTTGCGCCTTCTCGGCCACCGACACATAAGACAAAGTGAGCCGATCGGCTCCCCCTTCGCCGCTTTCGGTATCCCAGCGAGAACGGCGACCGAAGCTCAGCGCTCGCCGGGCGCACATGAGGGCAAGCGGAGCCTCGTCGAGACTCAAGTAGAGCCCGGCGAGGTTCGCGAACGCAGTCCGGATCTCGTTCCAGACCGGTTCGGAATCCGTTCTATCGAGTTCGCTGCAGAGCAGATCGTACTGCTCCGTCGAGGCCCGAAGGTCTTCGACAGCCAGGCCGAAGCGTCCGGCGTCCTTCCACCGCTGGCCTCTACACAAGAGTAGAAAAGCCAACAGCGCTCTCAGCTCGGAGCGCCCCTCGTACCGGATCCCGTGGCGGGCCCAGTCCACGAACTCCTCTAAGGATGCCGCCTCGCTCTCGGCCGGTTCCAGTCCGGTCAAGCTCCTCTGAGCTGCAGCGTAAGCGAGCATCGGTTCTAGGTCGAGCCGACCGCCGGCCACCTGGTACCGTAGAAGCGACAGCACGCGCTCGAGATCGCTGTGGGCGCCCTCCCGGTCCCCCATAGTTAAGCGAACCCTGCCGCGCAGCATCAGCGACTGAACACCCGAGTCGAAGGTTCCCGAGGAGAATAGCTTGTCCACCGTAGTGTCGAGCTCCTCGAGGGCCTCTCGGGACCGACCCCAGGCAGCCAGGGCCTCCGCTCGCCTCCATCTGGCGAGCGCTTCGAGATCGGCTGTCGGCTGCCCCTCGAGCCCATCCAGCAGAGCCAAGGCGGTCTCGGCGTCGGCGACGGCGGCGCCGAAGATGGACATGCGAAGGTGGATATTCGAGCGTTGAAGGTGCGCTCGGACCGAGAGCAGCCCGAGCTCGGGAGCGTCGGAAACCTGACGGC
>CAZDLH010000213.1:905-5223 GCA_964505925.1 uncultured Burkholderiales bacterium | reverse complement strand
CTTGCAAGCGAGCCAGCCAGTCGGCGAAGTCCCCCAAGACCAAGCTCTCGTCGAACGGTCCGACGCGCAAAGCGAGTTCCCGGGGGAGTAAACAGACCAGCACCAGGGCGCCGGCCGTGTAGGGGCCTCGAGGGCCGTTCTCGTCGAACTCTTGGAGCTGCCCGAAGAGGGCGCAGTCGCCGCTTTGACCGCGGTAGGCCTCGAGCTGACGCTGCAGTTTATCGGGGAGCCACAGGTCGTCGGCATCCAGAAAGGTCAGAAACTCGCCGGTGGCCACCTCCAAGGCGCGATTGCGCCCGAAGGCGGCTCCCCGGGCGGGCCCCTCGCCCCCCAACGCGAAAACGATCTCGGGGTAGCGCGCACAGTACTGAGCGAGCACCTCGCCGGTGCCGTCGGTCGAGCCGTCGTTGTAGACCAGGATCTCCTGCGGCGGGTGGGTCTGCGCCAAGACGCTGTCCAAGGCTTCAGCCAAAAAGGCTTCGGCGTTGTGAGCCGGTATGATCACGCTCACCGACATCGGCTGGCCTCCGGGGTCGATAGCTGGGCCAGCTGCTGGGCCACGAGCTCGGCGGGCGGCTCGGAGGCCAAACCCAGCCTGTAAGAGTCGAACCGGCGGCAGAGCTCGGCTAAAGCGTGGAGGTCGCTGCCGGCGGCGTTGGGGTTCTGAAACAGGGTGCTGGGGGCCAGCTTGAGGAGCGCGGTGCCCTTGGAAACGGGCGACAGCAGCCGCTCTTGGGTGCGGTCGGGCCAGACGATAGCCCGCAAGGGAAAAGCCGGCGAAAGCAGGTGACGGGGAAGCAGGCGACAGCTCTTTTCGCCCTGGCGCCCCAGCTGGCGGTAGCGCTCCAGCCCCGGCATACGGGCAAGCCCCGGCGCATCGATCTTAAACGACCGGTACAGGGGATACACGGCGGCGTCGCCGTCGATTCGGACCAGCGTGTAGTCCTCGCTGAGAAAGCCGAGCGGGCCGTCGGTGACCAGCGCCGCCAGAGCCGACGAAGATTTGCCCGACCCGCCCTGCCCGACCAAAAGAAACGCCCCCCCGGCGCAGCTCACCGCGGCTCCGTGCAGCAGGTGGTAGCCCAGCGCCGGGGCCAGAAAGCCGAGGGCGTTTCGCAAGGGAGCGCAGCGCTCCCAGGTGGGCAGGCCCTCGAGCGCTTGAACGTACAGCACCGCGCGCCCGGCCCGCCGGTCGGCAAACGTAAGGCCCCAGGGCGAGCCCACCGCTAGAAACTCTTTGGTGCACCAAGGCTCGATGCGCCCCCGCGAAGCCTGCTGCTGCAGCTGCACCGGCAGCGCGGGCAGTCGTCGCACGCCATTTAGGTCCACCACCCTCACCTGAAGCCCAGCCACATCCGGGGCCTCATCCGAAACGCTCCAGAAGGCCTCCGAGAGCGGCCCTAGCCAGTCCGGTCCCGGGCACTCCACCGCTAGCGTGCCTTCGCCGAGCTGCGCGCTGAAGGCGGCCCTCCCCCGGCACAGCGGCCAGATGCGCTCTAGAAAGCTGTGGGGATCGGCGCTCACGAGGCTCAGACCCGCCCCAACAGACGCCGAACCTTAGCGTAGCTGCGGCCCAGAAAATCGCGGACGCCGCGCAGCTGCAGACGCGCCCGCAGATACTCCCAAAGCCCCCATCCCGGGTCCCTCAGACCGCGGTACTGCAAGGGGTAGTCCAGCAGCGGAAACAGAGCGAAGCGCCACTCCCCTTCCCGGGAGCACTCGCTCCATAGCCGGTCTCGAAGCGACGGCGATACCGGCCACAGAGCCTGGAGCCCCAAGCCCTCCAGCGGCAGCTTGAGGGTCCGGCTCGAAAGGTTCCGCTCGGCCAGTAGCCCGGCCACCTCCACTAGGTCCAGCTGCTCGGGAAAGCGTTTCACCAGATAGTGCAAGTCGATCAGGTAGCGGGCTTCGTTGATCGGCTCTCGGCTCGCGCAGACCAACAGGTGCAGCAGGTGGTGGGTGGGGCACAAAGTGCGCACTGTGCGCCCCCCCAGCGTGAACGGCACGGCCGCCTCCCAGAACGGCGCGTCGGATCTCCGAAGGCGCGCTTCCCGCAAAAGAAACCAGTGCAGGTCCAGCTCGATGCGACCTCGCCGCAGCGCCACCGCGTTCTCCAACCGCTGGTTCGGGGTGGGCAGCGACTCTAGCACCGGGCGCCAGCCCGTCGCTAGCAGCAGGTCGAGGGCCTCCCGAGCCTGCTCGAACGGCACCAGCAGATCGAAATCGATGGCGGTGCGGGCTCCGGAGTCGCCGTAGACCAAACGGTTGAGCGCTTGACCCTTGAGCACCAGCGCGGGAACCCCCCCCGCCTCCAGCGTCTCTATCGTCTCCAGGCACGCCTTCTGCAGCAGGCTGTTCTGCACCCAAGCGCGCCGATAGGTGCCCCGCAGTCGAGCCTCATCAGGAAAATCGCGGCCGGCCCGCTTCAGGTTCAGCCAGACCATCGGCAAGAGCCGCTGAGCCGGGTAGTCGAAGTCGTCGAGGGACACCCGAGCTAGCAGCTTCGACCAGCGGTTCAGCGCCCGCTCCGGCGGGTCGGTCGCGCAGCCGTACAGCTCTAAGCGCGTACCGGCCATCCCTGCTCTAAATCCCCTTCGTGGATGGGGTCCATCTCGAAGATCTCTTTCATATCCTCGTAGCACTCGATCGCCGGGAAGCCGCGCTCGGTCAGCTCCAGAAAAGGAGCCGGCTCCGTCGGTTCCGTGGAGCCGAGGCTAGCCAACCCCTTCTCGGTGAGATAGGCCGCCAGACCCTCGGCGGTACCGGCCTCCACCGGCTCCTGGGGGAATCGCTCCTGCCAGCGAAGGACCGCCTCGCTCGGGGTGTGACCGTGCATCAGGTCGCTGACCAACTGCGCCGTCCCCCAGCGGGCGCTGTAGTACACCCCGTGCAGCAGATCGATGAGCAGCAGTTCCCCCTCTACCGTCTCCCAAACGATATCGCCGTCTCTCGGCTTAAGCCTCATAACATCCTCCCGAAGCCCTCACTGTGTCTCGGGGGGCGTCCATCCCTCCCCGCCCCCCGGACCGGCCGGACCGCCCCCACCTTGCGAGCAGTGCGGTTCTCAGGCATACGGCGAGCGCTCCGCTTCGCCTCCTCCTCCCCTGTGGACGACCGCTCAACTTTCGTTCTCAGGCTGCTCGCCCCGGCGCCGGGACAACGAGCGCGACAAGAGGCGAAAGATGTCGGCTTTGGTCTGCTCGCCGCTGCGCCCAGCGGTCAAACTCTCGCCGTGGCGCCGGTAGCGGTGAACCACCTCCGGATGGGAGTGCAGCTCCACCTCGCTCTCCTTGAGGCGCATATAAAAGTCGAGGTCCTCGCCGTGCACCAGCTCTTCATCGAGAGGGAGCCGCAGCGCCACCTCCCTACGCAAAAGGTAGGTGGACATGCCGGGCGAGGGGCGGTCGTCTCGACCCCAAGGGTCGGCCCCGCCATCGGCGCTCATCAAAGCTAGCCGTCCGTGCACCGCCCGCGCCCGATAGCGCTCAGCCAGGTCGAGCTGTAGACGCAGGCGGCCGGCCACCCACAGATCGTCGGCGTCGTTGAAGGCCACCCAGGTCTTGGTGCAGTGCTTTACACCCGTATTGCGCGCCGCCGAGGCCCCCCGGTTGGTGGCGTGGCGAAGCAGCCGCAGTCCCGAAAATCCGCTGAGATCAGGTAGCTCTTGCGATGAACCGTCGTCCACCACCACGATCTCGCCCGGCTCTTGGTTAGCTACGCTTGCCACCGCCTCCACCAAGAACTCTCCCGCTCCGTAGACCGGGATCACCACGCTCACATCGCTCGTCTGGTACATCCTAGCGATGGTTTCGCCACCCTTCGAGAACTCCCCTAGTTTCGCTAGCCTCGTTCAAAGAGTTTGCATGCGAGCACGATAATGCGTATTCTGTACTAGATAGTTTTCCTTATGCGCACAGATCGTCAAGCTCGAAGGTCGCCCATCGGCGACGAGGCGCGATCTCCGCCGCACCAACCCAAACCAAGGAGCATACTATGACCGTAATGGCCCCCCCATCCCCTAGCAACACCAAGCCAGCTCGCCCCGATCGTGCCAGCGACTGGCTCGACGGAATCAAGGCCGGGATCGTTGGCGGAGCAGTGCTGAGCCTCCCCTTCGCCGGCCTGTACGGCCTGTTAGGAGGGACCCTTGCTGGGGGCAGAACCAATAGCCTGGCCGGAATGGGGATGACCGCCTTGACCACCTTCCTCATAGTGGTGCTCAGCTGGGTGATCCTGGGCACGATCATCGGTGCCTTGGCCGGACAGCTCCAGATCCTGCGCTACCAAGCCGACCTTACGAAGTTCACGATAGTGGCCA
>CAZDLH010000213.1:0-895 GCA_964505925.1 uncultured Burkholderiales bacterium | reverse complement strand
CTTCGCCTGGTTCGTCCTCGGCGACTTCGCCACGGTAGGATTCCACCCAGCGCTGATCACCGGGATGTTCGTCAACGCTATCTTCGCGGGCGTCTTAGGTACCGGCTTGGGCTACATGATCGGTTGGGCCGACAGCACCTGGTTCCGTCCGACCGGTAACGTCTTCGATCAGTTTCAGCGCGGCGGAACCCCGTCGGCGCCCATCGGAGCCGCCTCCCCCGATTCGGCGGCGGCGGCGGCGTCCCCGACCCCGGGGCTCGGGCGGCGCGCGCCAATAAAGGTGTTGCCGGAGGCGCCTAAAGGCGATCCTCCCGCCGGGCACCATCTGGTCGAACTCCCCTCTGAGCTCCCCCCTTTACTGGCCGCCTGCAAAGAGGGGAACCCAGGGAAGATCGAGCAGGCCCTAGCGGCCGGGGAAGACCTCCATCAGACCACCGCCGAAGGGCAGCTGAGCGCTCTTCATATCGCCGCCGTCTCCGGAGTCATGGAGGTCGCCGCGATGCTCGTTTCGGCGGGCATCCCCGCCGAGACGAAAGCCGAGCACGGTTTGACCCCGCTATTCTTGGCAGCACAGTCGGCGAACCTGAACATGATGGGCTTTCTGCTCTCCCGAGGGGCCGACATCCATAGCCGCACCGACACCGGCCTGACCCCTCTGCACTGGGCCTGCAGTGCACCTCACGAGCGCTTGGTGGGAAGCACTCGGGTGAAAGTCGTCGAGTTCCTACTCCAACGCGGAGCGGATCCCCATGCTCTGACCTCGGCCGGGGAGTCTCCCCGCGATCTGGCTCGCAAGCACGAACTCAAAGAGCTCGGCAACGCCCTAGACCGTCACCTCGGTCTGCCCGAAGACGTGCTGTTCGGAAGCGCGGAAGCCGAGACGCTGTCGAGCGTG
>CAZDLH010000212.1:0-5270 GCA_964505925.1 uncultured Burkholderiales bacterium | reverse complement strand
CATCGAAGGCGGCTGCTACGCTAAGTGTATCGGTCTGCGGGAAGAGCACGAGCCCGAGATCTACGGCGCCATCCGCTTCGGGTCGGTGCTCGAGAACGTCGTTTACGATCCGATGACCCGAGAGGTCGATTACGACGATGACAGCCTGACGCAGAACACCCGGTGTTCCTATCCCATCGAGTTTATCCCGAACGCGAAGATCCCGTGTGTCGGCGGTCATCCGAAGAACATCATTTTGTTGACCTGCGACGCGTTCGGAGTTCTGCCGCCGGTGAGCAGGCTGACCCCGGAGCAGGCGATGTACCACTTCATTAGCGGATACACCGCTAAGGTGGCCGGAACCGAGCAGGGGGTCGACGAGCCTCAAGCGACCTTCTCAGCTTGCTTCGGAGCGGCCTTTATGGTTTGGCACCCGAGTCGTTACGCAGAGCTCTTGGCTGAAAAGATCCGTAAGCACGAGGCCAAGGTGTGGCTGGTGAACACCGGTTGGTCCGGCGGGCCGTACGGGGTCGGGCAGCGCTTCAAGCTACGCTACACTCGGGCCATCATCGACGCCATCCACGATGGTAGCTTGGGTCGAGCTGAGTTCGTCTCTGACTCGATCTTCGGTGTCGACATCCCCCAGGAGTGTAGCGGAGTGCCCTCGGAGCTTCTCAATCCCCGCGCCACTTGGTCTAGCGGCGAGGAGTACGATCGAGCGGCCAACGGACTCGCATCCCTGTTCCAGGAGAACTTCAAGAAGTTCGAGGACGGAGCGAGCGAGGCGATCAAGGCTGCCGGTCCGGTGGTTGGGGCCACGGCCTAAAGACCGGATCGGACCCCTCTTTATCTAAGCAGAAGAGGCCCGGGCGCAGGGAGCGCCCGGGCCTCTTTTCATCCCGACGACCTTTCTGAGCGCGACCGGCGTGGTTGCGCGCTGGCCGGGGCATCGAGCTTCGGTGAAAGCTTCGGTAAAGACGTCGGTGAAAGCTTCGATAAAAGGCTAGGTGGCTTCGGCTCCCCGGCGGTGCCGACCGGCGTGGTAAGAGGAGCGGACCAACGGGCCGGACTCGACGAAGCGAAACCCCAGCTGCTCGGCTTCTCTTGCGAGCATCTCGAACTCGTCGGGGTGCCAGAACCGCTCCACCGGTAGGTGCTTCAGGCTCGGGCGCATGTACTGTCCGATGGTCAAGATATCGGTGCCTTGGTCGCGGATGTCGGAGATCGTCGTACGAACCTCCTCGAGGCTCTCGCCTAGGCCCAGCATCAGTCCGGACTTGGTGAAGAGACCGGGGCGTTTCTCATCGCGATACCGCGATGCTCTCTGCAAAACGCCGAGAGTCCATTCGTAGCGCGCTCGGGTTCGGACCCGGCGATGCAGTCGAGGAACGGTCTCGGTGTTGTGGTTAAGAACGTCCGGCTCGGCTTCGAGGACTCGCAGGAGACACTCTGGCCGGCCTTGGAAGTCGGGGATGAGCACCTCGACCTTGGTGTCCGAACAGCGCTTCTTTACTGCGGTGATGACGGCTGCGAAGTGGCCGGAGCCCAGGTCCGGCAGATCGTCGCGGTCCACTGAGGTGATGACGGCGTGCTCGAGATTCATGCGGGCTACCGCTTCGGCGACGTGTTCCGGCTCCTCGGGGTCGAGCGGGTTGGGCCGCCCGGTCTTCACCGCGCAGAAACCGCAGGCTCGAGTACAGATATCCCCCATCACCATGAAAGTGGCGGTCCCTTCGCTCCAGCACTCGAAGATGTTCGGGCAGCGGGCCTCCTGACAGACGGTGTTGAGGCGTAGCCCCTCGGTCATCTTCTGGATTTTCGAGTAGGCTTCGCTGGTCTGCAGCTTCACTTTGAGCCACGGGGGGCGCTGCGGCTTCTCGCTCCAGCGAGAGTCCCGGGGGAAGGGGAGTTCGCTGGTGGGGGTACCACCGAGCCCCTGTTCGACGAGAGGGAGCGGTATGAAGGTCGGCTTGGGCATTCTGTTAGCTCTCTTCTACGCGGACGGGCCGCTCTTTAAACCCGCTGTCTCTAGGGTGTCCTCCATCGGAGCCCGCCGAAAACGTTGGGCGAAGACCTCGACTGCGATCCGGCGTAGCTCGTCTTCGGGGACGGGCCGGCCCAGTTCGGTCTCCAGCGAAGTGACTTCGGCATCGGCGATCCCGCACGGGACGATGCGGGTGAAGCCGGGCTGGTTTCGCCCGCGGTTGAGAGCGAATCCGTGGGAGGTGACCCAGCGACGGACCCTGATCCCGCAGGCCATGATCTTGCGAGCACAGACCCAGACACCGCTGCGCCCATCGAGCCGCTCGGCCTGCAGTCCGTAGTGGCGGCAGATCTCGATCCCCACGTCTTCGAGGCCCCGCAGATAGAGATGGAGATCCCGCTCCGGGGGGAGCAGAGCCAAGACGGGGTAGACGACCAGCTGTTCCGGGCCGTGAAAGGTGACCTCGCCCCCCCGGCCCGCATCGACCACGCGGTAGCCCTCGGCGATGAGCTCCTCCTCGCTGACCCTCAGAAAGCGACGACTGGCCGGGCGTCCGAGAGAGATGACCGGCTCGAGGTTCATCAGGAGAAGTCGATCGGGACCGCCCTCGGTCACCGAGCGTAGGGCGCGCTCTTGAACGGCTTGCGCGGTCGGGTAGTCGAGCAGGCCGAACTGCTGCACTCGTATCTCAGGAGTCATCGCGAGAGCTCTCCAGTGCGCCCTGGGCTCGAAGGTCTCGCTTACAACAGCTCTTCTGGGAACTGCTCGAGGGTGTCCTTCACGACCTTCATGAAGCGGTCTCCGGTGGCTCCGTCTACGATGCGGTGATCGAAGGACAGCGCTAGATACATCATATGCCGGATAGCGATGGCGTCGTCTTCGGTGACCATCGGCCGCTTGGTGATGGTGCCCACGCAGAGGATGCCCACCTGCGGCTGGTTGATGATGGGGGTTCCGAAGAGGCTGCCGAACACTCCGGGGTTGGTGACCGTGAAGGTGCCGCCCTGGAGGTCGTCGGGGCTCAGTTTTCGCTCCCTGGAACGGTCTGCGAGGTCTTGCACCTGGCGGGAGAGGCCCAGCACCGAGAGTTCGTCGGCCCGGCGGATCACCGGTACGAGGAGACCCCAATCGACGGCCACGGCCATCCCCAGGTTGATCTCGCTGCGATAGGCGACGGAGCGGTCCACCACCGAGCTGTTCATAACGGGGTAGGCGTTCAGCCCGTCGACCACGGCTCGGAGGATGAACGGCATATAGGACAGTTTGGCGCCCTTGGAGGCGTACGCCCCTTTGTGCTTCTGTCGGAGCTTGACCACCCGGGTCATATCCACTTCGAACACCGTGGTCACGTGGACGGAGGTCTCCCGGGAGACCACCATGTGGTCGGCGATCTGGTTTCGCATCGGGCTGAAAGGCTCGACCCGATCGGTCGGAACCGGGCTGTAGAGGTAGCGCGCGTCCGGAGCGGGCCTGCTGGGGGCCGACGGGGCTGCGACGGGGGCTCGGGGCGCCTTCTCGCGGGTCTCTAGATGGGCTAGAAGGTCAGACTTGGTGACTCGTCCGGAGACCCCGGTCCCGCTGAGGCCGCCCAGGTCGACCTGGTGCTCAGCGGCCATCTTGCGCACCAACGGCGAGGAGCGCTGGCGGCGGAGTTCGTCGACATCGGTGGCCTTGGAGTCGCTCGCGGAAGGCGTTGCGCTGGCTTTCGGCGTGGGCGAAGGGTCCGACGGTTCCGCCCGGTCCGGGGCTGCAGCGGCGCTGGGGCTCGGAGAGCTTCCCGTCTGGCTATCGGACAAGATCGCGATCACCGTGTCGATGTCGACGGTGGTCCCTTCGGGAAATCGGTGCTCGATCAGATAGCCCGAGGCGGGGCTCGGCACATCGGCGTCGACCTTGTCGGTGGAGATCAGCAGCAAAGGCTCATCCTTCTCGATAAAGTCGCCAACCTGTTTGAACCAGGTGGTGATGGTCCCTTCGGTCACGCTTTCGCCCATCTGGGGCATGATCACTTCAGTCGTCATCGTGAACTCCTTCGCGAGCCCCTCATGGGGGGCAGATGAATCGGTTGAGAAAAGACACCGTGGGCGGCTTCCATCAAGCCTTCCGGTAGGGTGGGGTGCGCGTGAACGGTGCGGAACAGCTCTTCGACGGTGGCCTCACAGCTCATGGCCACGCACGCCTCGGCGATCAGGTCGGTGGCGTGAGGCCCCACGATATGGACCCCGAGCAGTTCGCCGTAGCGCTCCTCGGAGACTATCTTGACGAAGCCTTCGGTCTCCCCGATGATCGCGGCCTTCCCCAGGGCCGCCCACGGGAAGCGCCCTACGGCCACGGCGTACCCCTCGGCCTGGGCCTGCTCTTCGGTGAGCCCGACGCTGGCCACTTCCGGGCGGCAGTAGGTGGCCGAAGGGATCTTGCGAGAGTCGATGGGGTGGGGGGGGTGATCCGCGATCCCTTCGACGCAGACGATCCCTTCCGCGGAGGCCACGTGGGCGAGCTGAGGCCCCGGGACGATATCGCCGATGGCGTACAGCCAGGGGATGGAGGTGCGATACTGCTGGTCGACCTTCACGAAGCGCCCTTCCCGTTCGACCCCGAGGGCCTCCAGGCCGAGCTCCTCGAGCACCGGAGTGCGCCCTACGGCGGTGAGCACGGCGTCGGCGGTAAAGGAGACGGCCCGGTTCTCGCCGACCTCCACGCCCCGCAGGTGGACCTTATCGTTTTCTTGTCGGGCCTCCTCGAGACGGACCGAGCATACGATCTCGATCCCCTTCTTGGTGTACGACTTCCTGAGCGCATCCGAGACCTCCGCGTCTTCGAGCGGGAGGGGTCGGTCGGCCATCTCGATCACCTTCACCTGGGCCCCGAGGCTCGCGTATATACAGGCGAACTCGAGTCCGACGGCGCCCGCGCCCAAGACGATCAGCCGCTCCGGCACTTCACTCCATTCCAAGATCTCGTCGGAGGTGAAGATCCGTTGTCCGTCCGGCTTGAGAAACGGCAGCTGTGCTGGGCGAGAGCCGGTGGAGAGTAGGACGTTTGCGGCGCGCACCGTGCGCTCGCCGACCGCCACCTCTTTCGAGTCTCGAACGAGCCCGTGGCCCTGGATCACTTCGATGCCGTTCTTTCGCATCAGGCCGTCGATGCCTCGGCCCATACGCTGCACCACTTTAGCTTTGGCGCGGTGCATCTTCGGGACATTGGCCCGGGCGGGACTGTCGAGCTCGATCCCGTAGTCGGCGCAGCGGGTCAATCGCTCCAACGTTTCAGTGTAGTGCAGGAGGGCTTTAGTGGGGATACAGCCGCG
>CAZDLH010000211.1:0-5272 GCA_964505925.1 uncultured Burkholderiales bacterium | reverse complement strand
TGGTCTTGCCGGACGAGGCTTCCCGCTCCTCGTGCCTTGAGATCGCTGCCCGTCTGCGCCGCGCGGGGGTCCCTACCGAAGTCTTCCACCTGGCTCAAAACCTCAAGAAGCAGCTGCGATATGCCGACCGCAAAGGGATTCCGCGAGTCCTTTTCCCGCACCGGTACGACCGCTCTTCGGGCCGCATCGAGGTGAAGACGCTAGCCACCGGCGAGCAGGAGGAGACCACCCTCGAAGAGTGGCTCTGCCGTAACTCGAGCCCCGCCTCGCACTGAGTCTAGGGGAACTTCAGTCGGGATGACTCAGCCGATTCCGGCGACGCTCTCCGGCCTTCTCTCCTCTAAAACGAAACGCCTGATGTGGTTGTGCAGCGCCTCCCAGAACGTCAGACGGTACTCCTCGAAGGTCTGGTTAGAGGTCAGGTACGGGGTCATCAAGGTCGCCCGCAGCACGAAGAGGCTCAGCTCCCCATCGCCCTCGCCATCACCCTCGTCCTGCGCCAGACCGAGGCGGTCGAGCAGCGCGAGCAGGGCGTCGCCGTAGGTAGAGACGTCGAGCACCGTCTTCGACAGGAGAAAATCCTCGAGATAGACCGGGCCCGCGCGATACGAGCACTGCTCGTAGACGAACCGATTCAGTCGATTGACCTCTTCGAGACCGCCGGGAGCGCTGCGCTCAACGACCACAAAGTCGACCAAGTTCAGATCGGGTTTAGCTACCGGGATCAACGAGAACTCGCGATCCTCCACCGTGATCTCGCCGTACTGACCGAACGCCCGGTAGAGCCGCTGGGCCCCTTCGATGCTGTTGCCGATGAGCTTGCCGTAGCCTTTCATCGACAGCGGAACCACCCGGTGCGCCATCCAGACCGAAGCTGCGCTCGCCCCGGGTTTCGAGCCTTCCATGATGAAGGAGCCCAGCATCTGAGGCCCGATCTCGCTCGGCTCGAAGACGTAGGAAGCAAAATAGGAGATGAGATCCAAAACCCGCCGGTCCCGGATCACGATCCCTCCGGCGGAGTACGGGACGTACCCCAGTTTATGGGGGTCCACCGTGATGCTGTCGCACTCGTGGGTGGCCCGGAAAGCCTCGTAAACCGAGTCCGAAGGCCAGTCCACCTGCGCTGATACAGCCCGCGCGGCGTGGAGGCGGCGACTCAGATGCTCCTTCGGCACAACGCGGGAGTCCTCGTCGAGAAAGATCGCTCGGGCGTACCCACCGTAAGCGGCATCGAGATGGAGATAGAAGCCGGTTCCGGATGCTTCTAACTCCTTGCGAAGCTCCACGATCCGATGGATCTCATCCACCGCTCCCATCTCCGTTGTACCCAGCACGGCGACCACCCCCAGGATCGGCTCTCCCCGATCCACCAGGTCCCTCACGATACGGCTCAGAGCGTCGACATCCATGCGAAAGTCGGAGCGGACCGGAACCTCCACCATGCAGTCCTGCCCCAAGCCGAGAATGTCGACCGCCTTGACCCAAGAGTAGTGTTTCGACTGCGGCACCAACAGCTTTCCGAGAGCGGGATCCGCCCCTCGGTACTGCACCGTATGGCGGCGCACCGCATCGAGGTCTCCGGCCGCCTTCACTTCGGTGAGGAGATCCAGCACGGTCTCGACCGGAAGGTTGCGCCGCTGACGCTGGTCGAAGCGCTCGAGCAGTTCCGGGTTCCACTGCTCGATGGCCAACCCCAAAGACTTAAGGTTCCGGGCCATCCACAGACCCTCGAAGTTGGCGATGGTCCCACCGGCTGTGATGTGCCCCCACGAATGCTCCTGCCGATAGCCGAACATCTTCGCTAGGTCCCGCCCCACTTCGAGCTCGAGCTCGGTGGAGGCCGAGGACGCGTCGTACGAACAGTTATTCGGGTTGTAGAGGATAGTCGCTAGGTAGCCCAAGTTCGCTGCCATCAAAGTGTCGGATAACATGTGTCCGATGTAGCGAGGCGAAAAGGCCGGGACCGAGCCCGCCTTCAACCGTGAAGAGAGCTCCAGGAGCGCCTCCTCGGTTCGCATCAGCGTGTCTTGATAGTCCGAGCAGCGCTGCTCCTTAGGCGAGACCACCGCCTTGTCCGAAGGGTGGAAGTCTCGTCTCCAGTGGATATGCTCATCGATCACGAAATCGAGCATCTCCCGAAAAAATTTCCGATTCTCCGATTTAGGTCCCAAGAAAAGCGCTTGGACGTTGGTCTCTTCTGCCATGGTGAAGCCACCCTACCACGGCAGCCAGAAAGACTCCTTGATCCCGGTCAGAGGACTCTAGGATCGGAGTCGCTCGACGGGCGACCCCCCGTTCCGTCGCGCCACCCCCGCCGCTGCACAGCCCACAGGCCGAGTAGAACCGCCTCCGCTCCGTCGTGGTTGAGGAGCCTGCGCCCCGCGTACCCTTGGCTCTCTAAAAGCTCCTTGGCCAGCTGCTGGGCTCTCAGTTTAGCCGACTCGCTGCTGCGCCGTTCACGCTGTAGTAGAAGGTCGGCCCTCCAACGCTCGGCCGCGACCAGTTCGGTCTCCCAGCCGCGCCGGGCCTCGAACCACAGCTTAGCCAGATCCTTGGGGCCCTCGGCTACGATCACCGAGACGGGCGGTAGAGTAGCCAGAACCGAACGCACCGCTTCCCGGAGTCTACCTCGACGACCAAAGTTTCGGCTCTCGACTCGCACCAGTTCGCCCTCTCGGTCGAAGAGAGCCCAGGCGGTCCTAACTCCGAGGTCTACCGATAAGAGCACTCGATGTTTTTTCCGGTCGCCTCACCCTCACCCCTGCCCGGAGTTCCCCGCTTTGCTCCAAGAAAAAAGGTCCGGTCTCCCAACACCTCGGTGTCGAAAGCCGGACCCTCCTCGAGTCAGCGGGCCCTCGGCCTAGACTCGGCCGGCCACCGCTCTAGCAGCCTCGATAGCTTTGCGCTCGGCGGAACCGTCTAACGCCCGTCGGCGGGCCCCTTCAGCGATCTGTCCTAACAGGCGGGCCAGCACGTCTCCGCTGGCCTGGCCGAAGGCCTCCTCATCGACGATCTCCTGGAGCATCTGCCGGTACCGTTTGACCGGATTGCCGGGCAGAGTCTCCAGATCGATATCGGTCAGCGACAGCCGCAGCTGGATCTGCCGCAGGTCTAGGATCAGACCCACGATAGCGATGGTCGACCACTTGTCCTGGGACTGCACGGATCTCAGGCGCTCCCTGAGCCAAGTGATCTTGAGGCGTTCACCGACATCGTAGTAGCGTCGGGCCGCCTCCCCTAGCGGCAGATTGGCGATACGAGCGTTATCCACGATGCCGATACCGCTCGGCACGTAGTCCAGGCTCGCGATGTAGCGCGCCTGTCCCGAATCGAATCCCATCTCCTGAAAGCGGGCTTCGAGGCCGGCGAAGCGCTCTTGCTGAGCCTCCGGTAGAATGTCCGGCAGCGAGATCCGCAGATCTTTCAAGCGGTCGCGGTAGCCTTCGATGAAGTAGGACAGGCTCGAGAGATCCGCATCGGTCAAGACGATCCAGTTCACCACGTTTTCCAGCGCTTTTACCAAGCCGTTCAAAACGAAGTAGAGAGAATCCGCCGAAACTTTCCGGTCCACTTCTGAAAGTCGCGCCAAAAGCTCCTTGGCGTCCACCAACTCTAGAGCCGCCAGCGCAGCCCGGATGACTTGGATGGGCGTGGCTCCGGTGTCTCGGATGGTCCGATGCACGAAGGTGATCCCCAGCAGATCCACCACCACGTTCGTGAACTGGGTAGCGATGATCTCCCGACGTAGCGAGTGCTGACGGATCCGATCGCCGAAGCGCTCTCTCAGGTAGGTCGGGAAGTAGTCGTAGAGATAGTGTTGGAATAGCGGCTCATCCGGAAAGTCGGTCTCCAGAATGCGGCGGTAGATCCCCATCTTGGTATAGGCCAACAGAATCGCGAGTTCAGGACGGGTGAACCCTTGACCCGATCGCCTTCTCTCCTGGAGAACTCTATTGTCGGGAAGGTGCTCGACAGCACGGTCGAGCGGCCCTTTCTCCGACAGATACTCCATCAGTGAGGCGAACAAGCCGAAATCCTCCCGACACCTACGCTCGCCCATCGACAGGCACAGCGACTGCCAGTAGTTGTCCCGGAGAACCAGCTGACTAACCTCGTCGGTCATGCTCTCGAGGATCCGATTTCGCTCCTCGAATTCGAGTTCACCACTGGCCACCAGAGGCTGGAACAGGATCTTGATGTTCACTTCGTGGTCGCTCATGTCGACCCCGGCGGAGTTATCGATGGCGTCGGTATTGATCCGACCGCCGCCCAGCGCGTACTCGATGCGCCCAAGCTGGGTGAAGCCCCCGTTGCCGCCTTCTCCCATCACCCGGCAGCGCAGCTCGTTGGCCGTGATCCGTACGGCGTCGTTTCCGGAGTCGCCGACCTCCGCGTTGGACTCCATAGAGCCCCGAACGTAGTTGCCGATCCCGCCGTTCCAGAGCAGATCCACCTTCATCTTCAGAACGGCCCGAATCATCTCCTGACCGGTCATGGTCTCGGCGTCGGTGTCGAACATCTCGCGCATCTCATCGCTGAGAGGTATCGTTTTTGCTGCTCGCTCGAAGACCCCACCACCCTTCGAGATGAGAGCGGGATCGAAATCCGCCCAGCTCGAGCGGGGCAGCTGGAAGAGCCGCTTTCGTTCCTGATAGGTGAGCGCCGCGTTCGGCTCGGGGTCGACGAAGATGTGAAGATGGTTGAAGGCTGCCCGCAATCGGAGCTTGTCGGTGTACAGCATTCCGTTACCGAACACGTCGCCCCCCATGTCCCCGATCCCCGCCGCCGTGAACTCGTCGGACATAACATCTACGCCCAACTCAAAGAAGTGACGCTTCACGCACTCCCAAGCTCCCCGGGCCGTGATCCCTTGCTTCTTGTGGTCGTACCCGTGCGAGCCGCCCGAAGCGAAAGCATCACCCAACCAGAAGTCGTAGTCGGCCGAGATCCCGTTGGCGATGTCGGAGAAGGTCGCCGTACCTTTGTCGGCGGCCACCACCATGTACGGGTCTTCCCCATCGTACCGAACCAGGTTCTCGGACTGGATCACCTGCCCCGCCTCGATGTTATCCGTCAGGTCCAGCAGTCCGCGGATGAACACTTTGTACTGCTCTTCGACGTAGGTGCGCTGCGCATCTCGGTCTGCGGGTAGATGCTTGACGACGAACCCACCCTTCGAGCCGACGGGGACAATGACGGCGTTCTTCGTCATCTGTGTTTTCATCAGGCCGAGCACCTCGGTCCGGAAATCGTCGGGTCGGTCGCTCCAGCG
>CAZDLH010000210.1:0-5275 GCA_964505925.1 uncultured Burkholderiales bacterium | reverse complement strand
AGAATATCTTCATCACCTCAGGACGCCAGATCAAGGTGATGGACTTTGGGATCTCTACGGTTTTCAAATCCGATCGCGGAGGGGTCACCGGAGGGAAGGGCTCAAACTTCGGTACCCCCGCCTACCTCGCCCCCGAGCGAACCTCCCGCACCGACAACGACCCCCGGTCCGATCTCTACTCTTTGGGTTGTGTGCTTTACGAAATGCTCACCGGCAAGCCACCATTTCAAGCCGAGACCGCCAGAGCCGTACTAATGCTTCACAGAAAAGCCAATGTCGTACCCCCGTCGAGCAAGCTGCCCGTACCGCCGGAGCTCGAAGCCATCGTCTTAAAACTGCTAGAGAAAGACCCGGAGAAAAGACTCCAAAGCGCAAGCCAAGTGGCGGCCGCGCTCGCGGATCTGCAACCGGCAGTCTAAACCTGAAGCCATCGGAGAACCCTTGAGAAACATCCTTAACGAAGAACTTCAGCCCTGCTCGCTCGACCCCCTGACGGGATACTTCAGAGACGGCTGCTGCCGAACGGGCTCTGGAGACATGGGGGTGCACGTCGTCTGCGCTGTCATGACCAGCCCGTTTCTCGAATTCAGTAAAGAGCGCGGCAACGACCTCTCCACACCCCGTCCAGAGCTAGACTTTCCCGGGCTAAAGCCCGGCGATCGATGGTGCTTGTGTGCCCCCCGCTGGCACGAAGCTTGGCTGGCAGGTAAAGCGCCTGACATAGTGGCCGCTTCGACCCACATCTCTGCCCTAGAACACTGCGAAGGGAAAGCCCTGGTCGCCTCCGCGATCGATATCGATCGCGCCGAACCGTAGCCCCTCCAGTTCGGACTAAGAGGCTCGCTTCTCCGGGGTAAGACCGAAGCGCTCGCGGAGCGCTCGTTTCTCCTGTTCGACCCTCCGAAGGGTCTCCGCATCCCGTTCGATGTACTCTTCGAGCTTCACTTTGAGGTCGTCGATGGAGCCCTGAACCTGTTCTATCTCGACGAGTACCGCCTCGGGGTCCCGTTCGAGCTCTTCTCCCAGGCGGCTGAGCTTCTCGTGCCGCCCCAAAAGGTCGGGCATGAGTTCCAGAGCCTCCAGCGCTACATCGTAGCTACTGAGAAAGGCTAGATGCAGAATCTCTGCTTCGATGGGCGGCTCGATAGCGGCAAAGGTCGAACGCTGCTCCTGGAGGTCCGTCGAGAACTCTCTGAGCGTCCGCTTGGCTGGTTCGGCGTCGAAACGACCATCGGACTCAGGTGCAAAGCTGTCCATTTCAGTTCGCATATGAGCGGTGGACTGCACCCTCTGGTGTTCTGCCACCTCTAGGGCTTCGAGATACCTCGAAATCTCGCGGCCCTTCATCGAGCAGCCACTGAAGGTCAACACGACGAGAGCGTTGATCAGCAAGGTCGCGAATATACTGAGACGAAAGCCTGCCATCTACCGGGTTGCTTTCCGGTAGCGCCTTTTATTCCCCTCCTCGGGAGGACCTTTCGCGCCAGAGCGCCAAGGAAATTTGGCGGTCTGTAGGTACAGGCCGATGAAAAAGGAGAATGTTATGATGTATTTCAAGCAGACGTGCCTCGCCCTGGTGTTCGGTGTCAGCACCGCGGCTATGGCCCTCCCTTCCCCGGTCGGCCAGGACTGCGTCACGATGTCGGGCCACCTCAACGCCGCTCATTCCTTGAGCAGTTCGAGCCTCGAGCCGTTCGCCCATATGCTTCCTGCCAACCTCGATGCCAACGCCATCGACATGAGTGCCTATCAACTCGATCTGAAGCCTCTGCAACTGAACGACATCACGAGACTGCAGTTCTACACGAGAGACAATCTCGGTGTAGGGGCAGGCTATACTTCCCCCTACTTATGGGAGGCGGGACGGGGCCCTGGTCCGAGAATGAACAGCGGTCCCTGGAGCCCCGGGATGATGCCCGCGCCTTACCCAGGCCGCCGATAGAGTCGACGAGCTTCGGGAGGCTGTTTCCATAGCGCTCCACCTCCCGGAGCAAAGGATCATTCCAGCTCTATTCCGCTGCTGTGCTCGGTAGGGCTGGTTTATCTTTTCGGCGCTACGCCTATCGACAGAAGTAAAGGATTCGAGCCTCCATTCGAGTAATCTTTGGAAGCGAGTTCTGGTTCACCGGAAAGTAACGTAGAAACTGCCCTTTGAGCGTCAACCCCCAAGGAAAATCCACCACGATTTCGCGAGAGTCGCAACTGTTGGAGCACGTACAGGAAGATGCCGACGTCGTAAGCGTCAACACTTACGATCGGTTCGCTGAGATCTACGACGGTTTCGGCTCCGAAGAGTTCTGCTTGACCATGACGACCCATCTCCTGGAGAATCTTGAGAGATACAGGTTGCCGGTCGGAGCGGAGGTCGTCGACGTAGCTTGCGGAACCGGAGTGATCACCGTCGAACTGGCCAAGCACGGCTACCAGATGCTAGGCCTCGACCTCTCCCACCAGATGCTTCACCACGCCCGCCAAAGAGCCGAGCGAGAAGGGCTCAGCATCCGATTCCTTCGAGCGGACATGCGGACGTTTCAACTCGAACAGAAAACGCCTTGCATCATCTCCACTCACGACAGTCTCGATCATCTCTTCGAAGACGACGAACTGGATCTCGCCTTCCAGCAGATCGCCAATGCACTCCGTCCCCAGGGGCTCTTTCTTTTCGACATGAACTGCTGGGAAGGCATTCGGCATCTGGATGGACGGACGATTTTCGTAGAGAACGAACAGCGGTCCGGTGCCTACCACCTCATCGCCGAAGACCGCACCCTCGAAACCAACATCGTTGGATTTCTTAGAGTCGAAGACAATCTCTATGAACGCTTCGACGAAACCTTATTCCAACGATGCTACAGCAACGAGGAGATCGAAGAGCGCTTGGACGCATTCGGCCTTGAGTTTCTAGACAGAATTCCCATCCAGTACCTCAAGGGCGATATCTTCAAACAGCTCTGGGTCACGCGCAAGCCAGGGCTAGACATCCCCGAACTCTTCTAGCTTCCCTGTAACACCGCCCCAGACCTTATCCTGGCCCCTAAGGCCCCTTACTAAGGCGAAGCGGATCCCCCTTTTCAGAAAAAGCTAGGGGACCGTCACTTGCGGAAGAAAAGTCCCTGGCACCCGAAGAGCACCCAAGAACGCCAGCTCTAGTGGCATCGCTCAGCTTCGTTCCTATGGACCAGTTTCGGCCCGCTGTATCGAGAGGCGAGTCAAGACAAAAAAAAAACGGCACCCGAAGGTGCCGTAGAGAGAGTCGGGGCGAGCCACCCCATAACCGGGCTCGACCGCTAGGGTCGAAACCGATCGTCTAGTCAACTTTTTAGCGGAGTACGCTCCGCCAACTAGCGGTTGTCTGCCGGGATTCTAACCCCAGCCGAATCCGCCCATCGCGTATCCACCAACGGCCACCTGGCCGCCGTAGCCTCCGAAGTGCGGAGCGGGGGGAAACTGATAGGGCGGCTGGGAGGGGTACTGCTGACCGAAGTACCCGAAGCCGAAGTCTCCGCTCAGGGAGAAGGTCGGCTGACCACCCCCTACGCGGTAGCTTCCCTCCATCGTATCCCCGTTATAAGTACTTACGTCGAAACTCGTGATCCCGTGCTTGGCCAGAGACTGAAGCTCCCCTTCGTCCACGATCCCGTCGGCGTTCTTATCCACCCAGATCTGGAGCCCTTGGAGCTCAGCGCCGGTCACTTGGCCGTCGCCGTCCTTATCGAAATAGTGCCCGAGCTTATCGAATCCGTTGGCGAAGGTCTCGCCGTTGAGGCCTACAGTACCGAACAGCTCTTTAGCGCTTTCGATCTTCCCATCACCGTCGTAGTCCCAGACGAGCATCCCGTCTCCCCCATCCGGGGCGAGCCACTCGGTCAACTCACGGTGCTCCTGCTTGCCGTAGTGGTACAGGCCGTCATCCTTCATCTCTCCCACTACTTTCCCGTCAGGGTCGAGGTAACGGTAGCCCGCGAAATCCTTCTGCACGCCCTTGGGAGGGTTCTTCTTCGCAGGCTGCCCGTTCGCATCGACCCACTGACCGCCTTTGACAGCCGGTGCCCCGGAGCCGGGACGACGCTGCTGGCTCTTCAGTTCGTAGGCGATGTTATCGGGGTCCATATCGAAGAGAACCAGAGGACCGTCCAGCTTCCCATCACCGAGAATATTCTTACCGGTGATGTCCGCCTTCCCGTTATTGTTGAGGTCGAGCACGATAGGAGAGAGCTGACGGGTCTCGCGTCCGTCCGTGGTATCGAACCAGACGTCCCACATCTGTCTCTCTTCACCCGGGTCGAAGCCGACCTGGAGAGAAACATTACCGTGGAGATAGCCCCCCTGATTAGAGCCGTACTGTGGCTGTGCGTAGCCGCTGCCGCCCTGATATACGGGAGCCTGTTGCCCGTACCCCTGAGCACCGCCATATCCCTGAGCGCCACCGTACGCCTGAGCGCCACCGTACGCCTGAGCGCCGCCGTACGCCTGGGCGCCACCGTAACCCTGGGGAGCACCGTAGCCCTGAGCGCCACCGTACCCGAAGCTTCCACCGAAACCGTACCCTTGGGCGAAGCCGTAGTTAGGCGCAGCGCCGTAGCCCGGTGCCATGCCACCGGCAGCACCTCCAAAGAGGGCGCCACCGAGCTGCATCCCAGCTCCACCGAAACCGTTACCCATACTCGAGAAACCGAAGCCAGCTAAAGCACCGAAGGCAGCCGCCTGGTTGGGAGCCCCGAAGGAGGCAGCCATACCTGCTCCGCCGGCGAAGCTACTCCACCCACCAGACAGTTGACCAGCAGCCTGCAGGACGCTGGTCAACATAAACATAAGGTTCTGGGACGCAGCCGGGGCGATCTGCTGACCTCCCCAAGGGGACGTCTGAGGCATCCCAAAGCTCTGTACTGCTGGGATGGTCGCGCCGAATACCGGCAAATTTCCTGGGATCTGCATATTCTATTCTCCTGGTTTGGTCTCGTTGCTCGGCGGCGGCAAGAGAGCCGCCTGTGAAAACTCATCTAATGCAACCTGGATCGCTTCGAGGCCGGACACAGCGCCCCAATAAGCCTCCGACAGCCGCTTCCGCTGAGCGGCCCTGGGGCCACCAGCCCCGGTGAGCGCTGCATCGAGGGAGGCTCTAAGCCGGTCGAGTCCCGGGCCTAAAGCCGTACCCAGAGCGGGGCTCCGCAGCGCTGCCGCCTCCACGATCCCCTCAGCCTCCGCCACCAGTGCGGCCACCCCTCGACTCCACTCCTCGGGGAACAGCACACCGGAAAGCTCCGAACAGAATAGC
>CAZDLH010000209.1:0-5291 GCA_964505925.1 uncultured Burkholderiales bacterium | reverse complement strand
GCAGACCCCTGAAGAGTCCTGCCCCGTGGCCAAGGCCCGGGGGGAGAGCCAGATCGGCACCAACGTTCCGTTGGAGTGGCTGATCGCCGACAGCTACGGCGGCACCGCCGACGCGGGCGCGTTCGGCCCGGCTCTCAGCGCGGGCTCCGAAGACTCGCTCAGCCCCAGCGGCTCCGCGCCCCTGAAAGCCTCCGACGCGGAGGTCTTCAGCCCGAGCTCAGCTCCCAGCGAGGCCCCCAACACGGAGGTCTTCTCCACCAGCTCGGCGCCCATCGAAGCCTCCCCCGACAGCGGCGGAACGCTGCTGGGACAAGAGTGGCTGCTGAGCCCGCTGGCTTAACCCGGCCCCCTCCGACAGACGTTCGAAGCCCCGCCTGTGCCGCCCCGATCCCTACTGATCGAACCCTCGCCCCGAACCCTCGCCCGAATCCTACTGGTCGAGGTCCCGACCCACCACTATCGGCTCGGGAACCAGTTCCACACCGAAGCGTTCCTGAACCCGAGCGCGGATGATCTCGGCGAGCCCTAGCAGCTCCCTAGCTGTTCCGCCTCCCCGATTGGTCAAAGCTAAAACGTGACGGGTCGAAAGGCCCACCCTCGAATCCGGTGTCGGTCGAAAGCCCCTCGGGAACCCGGCCCGCTCGATCAGCCAAGCCGCCGACAGCTTCACCTTTCGCTCGTCCATCGGATAGCGCGGCATAGAGTCCGGATCTTCGAGGGCGGCGACGATGGCCTCGAGCTGCGTCTGCGCTACGATCGGGTTCGTGAAGAAGGAGCCGGCAGACCGATGGTTCTCATCGCCTGGGTCGTAGACCATCGATTTGCTCCGCCGCACCTCGAGGACGGTCTCGCGCACCTGCTGTAGCGTCGGGGGCGCCTCGCCGAACCGCCCCCGCAGGTCCCCATAGCGCACCGTGGGCTCCCCGCCGGGTTTCAGTTCGAAGACCACCGACGAGATCAAAAAACGCCCGGGCGCCTCCTTGAAGGAGCTGTTCCGATACGAAAAGCAGCACTGCTCGGCGGTTCTACAGAACGGCTGGCCGGTCACCATGTCCCACCCGTGCACCTCGCGGATGGTCTCGCAGACCTCCTGCCCGTAGGCCCCGATGTTCTGAACCGGCGCCGCCCCCACGCATCCCGGGATTCCGGAGAGGCACTCGACCCCGGCCCAACCCGCCTCCACCGTGCGGGCGACGAACTCGTCCCAGGGATAGCCCGCCCCCACTCGGACTCTGACCGAGCCCTCACCGGTGCTCTCCACGGCGAACTCTCGGTTCTCGAGCTTGAGCACTAAGCCGGCGAAGCCGCCGTCGCGCACCAGGAGGTTGCTCCCTCCACCCAGCACCAGAACGGGGGGGCGCTCGGGGGTGGGGAGCGCTCTCCACCAGGCCATAAAGTCGGCGATCTCGGAGTCGCTCTTCAGTCGCGAGAGCCCATCGGCGGGACCGCCCACCCCGAGGGTAGTGAACCGGTCTAGGGCCATCCCTAGTGCGACCCCCTCCGGGAGGCTACTCCGACTCATCGAAATCGAACTGAAGAGGGCGGGCTGCGGGTGGCTCATCCCCTAAAGATTGTCCCTCGGGGGATCCGTTTCCCTGCTCGAAGGGGGCAGGCTCGTCCGGCAACGGGGCCGCTTCAAACTCGATCGGCGGCGGTTCCGGAGCCGGGAGTGGGGGCTCGATCGCAGCCGGGGTGGGAGGCGGTGCGAGGGTCTCCGGCAAGAGGTACGACTGCCCTTCGGGGGGCTGAAACTCCTCGGTCTGCTCCTCCACCAACTCTATCGGTTCCGGCTCCTCTTCCACCTCCTCCGGTTCGTCCTCCGGAGTGGGGGTTGGGGTCGGAGAGGCGCTGGGGGTCGGGTCGCCCACCCGCTTGGCCTCTCCGGAGTCGGTGAAGGCGGGAAACCTCTTGTCGGCCTTACCGTCGAGGGCGTAGGCCATCACCTGCTGGAAGATGAGAGCCGGAAGATCGCCGCCGAAGGAGCGATACATGGGGGAGTTGTCGTCGTTGCCCACCCAGACCGCGCAGGTGTAGTAGGGGGAGTAGCCGCAAAACCACGCATCCCGAAAGCTGTCGGTGGTCCCGGTCTTGCCGGCCACCTCCCAACCGTCGACCCGGGCACGGGTACCGGTTCCGCTGTCTACCGCATCGAGCAGCATCGAGGTGATCCCCCGTGCGGAGGCGCTGTTGAGCACCTGCCTAGGCGCCTGCCGCCGGTGGTCCTCCAGCACCTTTCCGTCGGCGTCGGTGATGGTCTTGATAGCCGTGGGCACCACCCGGCGCCCGTCGCTGGCAAAAACCGAGAACAGCTCCACCATCTCCAAAGGGCTCGCGTCCACAGCGCCCAGAGCGATGGAGAGGTTGTTGGCGATGGGGGCTCGGATCCCCATTCGGTAGCTCAGGTCGACCACCCGCTCGAGCCCCACGGCGTCCAGGAGCCGAACCGCCGGTACGTTACGGGAAAGCCTCAACGCCTGTCGCAAGGTGATCTCGCCTTGGAACTGCCCGTCGGAGTTCCTGGGGCTCCACCCGCCGGCGCTGCCGTCGCGATAGGTGACGGGGGAGTCGCTGATGCGGCTGTCCGGAGAGTAGCCGCGCTCCAGGGCGGCGGCAAAGATCACCGGTTTGAAGCTCGAACCGGGCTGGCGACGGGTCTGGTAAGCGCGGTTGAACTGGTTCTCCTCGCTCCAGCCGAGACCGCCCACCACGGCCTTCAGAAATCCGGTCTCGTTCTCGACGAGGACCAAGGCTCCAGAATCCACATCGAGCTCCCAGGAGGCCGCCTGAACTTCGCCCCGCACCACCTCTTGAGCGTACCGCTGGAGGCCCGGGTCTAGGGTGGTGATGATGGTCAACCCTCCCCGGTAGAGGGCCTCCTCGGAGTACCGAGCCGAAACCTCGGAGATCACGTAGGAGGTGAAGTAAGGAAACTTATCTAGCCCCAGACTGCGCGCGTCCACCGAGTCGAACCTCATCGACTCTCGCTCATCGAGAGCCTCCTGGAGCTGGGCTTCAGTGATGGCGCCCACATCCAGCATCCGGCCGAGGACCTCATCTTGCCGATGGAAGGCCCGCTCCGGATGGTCCAAAGGCGAGAAACGGGTGGGGGCCTGGATCAGGCCCGCCAAGAGCGCCGATTCCGAGATGGTCAGCTCTTTGGGGCCTTTGTTGAAGTAGAGCTGAGCTGCAGAGTGGACCCCGTAAGCTCCCCCCCCGAAGTAGACCTGGTTCAGGTAGAGCTCCAAGATCTTCTCTTTGCCGTAGCGCTTCTCGAGCTCGACGCTCAAAAAGATCTCCTTGATCTTACGCTGCCAGTCGACCTCGCCCAGGGGGAAGACGTTGCGGGCCAGCTGCATGGTCAAGGTGGAGGCCCCCTCTCGAACCTCTCCGGTGATCACGGTATTGAAGACCACGCGGCCCAACCCGATCGGGTCGAACCCGTGATGCTCGAAGAAGCGGCTATCCTCGGTAGCCAAAAGCGCGGGAACCACCCACGGCCCCATGGCTTCGAGGGGAGCCCAGATCCGGTTCTCCTGATACAAAGTGGCGATCACGCTCGCGTCGGAGGCCAGGATGCGGGTGGTCTCCGAGGGACGGTAGGACTCCAAGAGCGAGATGTCCGGCAGATCGCGCCCGTACTGATAGTAGAGGACGGAGACTCCGAGGGCTCCTCCGAGCAGCCCTAGTACGGCCCCGATCAAGAGAAGCTTTCCCAAGACTTTCCAAAGTCGCAATCGTCTCACCATCCTCCCGAGGCCGGCTGCGAGTCCACCCCGCCCAAACCTTCGAACGGTTCTGCATTACCCCTACGATGAAGCATCAAACACCAACCCCACCCAAAAGGTTCTCTCTAGAGCCGAGGTAGCCCACCTTCCCTCACCCGCCTAGGGAGGGTCCCGCCACCTCTGCTCAGAAAGGCGGAGAGTGTTTCTAAGTCCAGCATCGCCGAGCGGCACGAAGACCGGGCGGAACCGCTCGGAGGCTCGCGCGTGAGCTTCTCTTCCCCTCCCAATCTCATACTGGGTCTGTGCGGCTATGCCGGAGTCGGCAAGGACACCGCCGCTCGAGTCCTTCTCGACTCGTTCGGGTTCCAGCGAATCGCTTTTGCGGCTCCCATGCGACAAGCGCTACTAGCCTTGGACCCGCTCGTACCGGTCGACCCGGAGGAGTCCCCGGGCGACGCACCTGTCCGGGTCGCGCGCCTATCTCAGCTGGCGACCGGGCACGGTTGGGGACGCCTCAAGGAGAACCCGGAGGTCCGTCGCCTCTTGCAAGCCGTCGGAACCGAAGTGGGTCGGAACCTGTTCGATACCGATTTCTGGGTGAAGCTCGCCGAGCGCCGCCTCGAGAGCACCCTGTCGGTGGGGCCGGTGGTGTTCACCGACGTCCGTTTCCCGAACGAAGCGCGTCTGGTCAAAAAGTATGGCGGTCTGCTGCTGCGACTCGAGCGCCCGGGGTACGGTCCGGTCAACGACCATCTGTCCGACCGGGCCTCTGCAACCTGGAGTTACGACGAACGGATCGTAAACGATTCCACCGTCGAATCTCTACACGAAAAGATGCGACTATTCGCCCGACACCTCGGCGCGGTGGAGTCCAGCAACGAAGGAGAGAACCCGTGATAGTAGTGCTCAAGAAAGAGGTGGCTCCCACACAGGTCGAGTGGATAGAGAGCAAACTGCGCTCCCGCGGGCTCGAGATCCACTCCATCAACGGCCAAGAGAGAACCGTCTTAGCGGTGGTCGGTACGGCCCTTCCCGAACTGCGGGAGGTCCAGCTCTTCCCGGGCGTTGCCGAAGTCATGCGGGTCTCCCGGCCGTACAAACTGGCCTCCCGAGAAGCCTCCCCGGAGACGAGCCAGATCCGACTCGGTCCCAACGGCCCCGTCGTCGGGGGTTCCCAACTCGTAGTTATGGCCGGCCCCTGCAGCATCGAAGGGAGGGAAAAGTTCTTCGAGATCGCCGAGCGGGTAGCCAAAGCCGGAGCCGGAGTGGTCCGAGGGGGGGCCTTCAAGCCGAGAACCTCGCCCTACTCCTTCCAAGGCATGGGCGAAGAGGGACTAAAGATCCTCCAAGAAGCGGGACAGCGCTTCGGCCTGGCCACGGTGACCGAAGTGATGTCACCGGCCCAGGTCGAGTTGGTCGCTCGCTACGCCGACGTGCTCCAGATCGGTGCCCGAAACATGCAGAACTTCGAACTGCTCAAAGAGGTCGGGATGCAGGATAAGCCGGTCTTATTAAAGCGAGGTCTTTCGGCCACCATCGAAGAGTTCTTGATGTCCGCCGAGTACA
>CAZDLH010000208.1:0-5309 GCA_964505925.1 uncultured Burkholderiales bacterium | reverse complement strand
GGTCTTCGTCGGGGGAGATCACCACGTGGGTGGCTCCGACGATCTTCACGCTCTCGACGAGTCCGGAGGCCTCGCCGAGCTTGTCCAAGGGTGACCAGCAGAGTTTTTCGGGGAATTAAAAAGACCCTCGGCATCGGGGGGGGGGTCATCCGCCAAGGGTCTAGAGGCGTTAACCTCTATACACAGAGTACATCCTGAGGGCTTTTGAAGTAAGGTATAATCCTACCAAACCTCTCGGGTCTGTCTTTACTGAAAGAATCGTATCAGGTTAGCTGTGCGCTTACGAGGTCCGGAAATGCAGCCAGAGCGGCGTCTAGCTGTTCGGGGTTGCGTCCACCCGCCTGAGCCAGATCCGGACGCCCTCCACCGCCACCTCCGACCAGGGCTGCCAGGCTTTTTACCAGTTTTCCAGCATGCAGGCCTCGCTCGCGAGCTCGGTCGCCGGCATATACCAAGAGGCTTACTTTCCCTGACTCGGTGGATGCCAGAACCACGAGACCTTCGAATCGGGTCTTTATCTCGTCGTTGAGGCTCTTGAGTTGAGCTGCGCTGGCGGCTCCGACGTCGGCCACGATGGCTGAGACACCGCTGAGGTCGCGGACCTCGTCGAGGAGCTCCTTGGCTCTGCCCGCTGCCTTCTCGAGCTCGGCGGTGCGCAGGCGCTTCTCGAGCTCTTTCTGGTGCGATAGGAGCGCCTCGACTTTCTTCTCCAGCTCGTGGGGAGCGCAGGCGAGACTCGCGCCGAGGCTCTCCAGTGTCCGCTGCTCGAAATTCAGTTTCTCTATGAATGCGTGGCCCGCCACGGCTTCCAGGCGCCGGATGCCAGAGGCGATCGCACTTTCGCTGCTGATCGAGACGTAGCCGAGCTCCCCGGTGGCTCGGGTGTGGGTCCCTCCGCACAGCTCCATCGAGAACCCGTCGAAGACCGGAGCCTCGAGGAGGCCGGAGCCCTCCCCTCCGATCTTAACGACGCGAACGGCTTCCCCGTAGCGGTCTCCGAAGAAGGCTAAGACGGAATCCGGCTTCTGGCTGTACGGGATCTCGAAGTGGGAGACAGCCGCGTTTTCTAGCACCCGATCGTTGGCGATCTTTTCGATCAGGCGCAGCTCTTCAGGGCGAACCGCTTGGAAATGGGTGAAGTCGAACCTCAAGCGGTCGGGGGCCACCAGCGAACCTTGCTGCCGCACGTCGGTCCCTAGAACCTCGCGCAAGGCGTAATGCAGAAGATGGGTCGCCGTGTGGTGGCGTTCCACCTGACGCCGGCGGGCCTCGTCCACTTCGAGAACCGCCTCGAGCCCTTCTTTCGGCGGTGCTAGACCCTCGGTCTTTTGAATCAGATGAAAGACGACACCGTCTTGTTGCCTGGTGTCCTGTACGCGGTAGGCTAGCTCGCCTTGACCCAGTAGGCCGGTGTCGCCCACCTGGCCTCCTCGCTCAGCGTAGAACGGGGTCTCTTCGACGACCACGCTCCAGTGCTCTTTCTCGTCGAGAACCGCCGCGGTACGGGATTTGGTCAACAGGTCGGAGTATCCGTGGAATCGGGTTGCCGGAAGCTCCAGGTCGCGATCCTGGGCCGAGATGACCACCTTGACCTGGGCTGCCCGCGCCCTCTGGCGCTGCTGCTCCATGAGGTCGGTGAAGCGTTCTTCGTCCACGGACAGGTCTCGTTCCCGCGCCATGGCTTGAGTCAGGTCCAAGGGGAATCCGTAAGTGTCGTACAGGCGAAACGCGATGTCTCCTGGGAAGACGGAGGTGCCGGTCTTCAGCACCTGGGAGAGTTCGCTTTCGAAGAGGGATAGGCCCCGGTCCAGCGTCTGGTTGAAAGAGCGCTCTTCGGCCCGGATCAGGTTTTCGATCTTCTTTTGTTGCTCTCGCAACTCTCCGAAGACATCGCCCATGTTGTCGACTAAGATCGGAACCAGCTTGTGGAGGAAAGGCTCGGTGAGTCCTAAGGTCCTCCCATAACGGGCTGCTCGTCGAAGTAGGCGCCGCACAACGTACCCCCGTCCATCGCTCGAGGGCAGGGCACCATCAGCGATGGAAAATGAGATCATGCGGATGTGATCAGCGCAGACGCGCAGGGCGATGGAGTCGGCGTCGGAGGATTGTCCCGGGGTGTAGGTTCGACCGGAGAGCTCCTCGAGCGCTTTTATGAGCGGTTGGAACACCTGGGTGTCGTAGTTGGAGATCTCTCCGTCGAACCGTTTGCCCCCGTCGGTGCACTCGATGACCGCGCAGGCTCGCTCGAACCCCATGCCGGTGTCGACGTGTTTGGCCGGAAGTTCCCGGAGACCGCCGTTCTCTTCAGCGTTGAACTGAATGAAGACCAGGTTCCACAGCTCGATCACCAAAGGGGACCCACAGTTGACAAGGGGTCCGCCGGACCCGTCAGGAGTGAGGTCGATGTGCACCTCAGAGCAGGGGCCACACGGTCCGGTTTCACCCATCATCCAGAAGTTGTCTTCCCGGCCGCAGTGGATGATATGGGACGGGTCGATATCGGTGCACTCCCGCCAGAGCTGCTCGGCTTCCAGATCGGCGGGCACTTGATCGTCGCCTCCGAATATGGTGGCGTAGAGACGCTCTTTGGGCAGGCCCCAGACTTTGGTCAGAAGCTCCCACGCCCAAGAGATCGCCTCTTTCTTGTAGTAGTCGCCGAACGACCAGTTTCCGAGCATCTCGAAGAAGGTGTGGTGGTAGGTGTCGTGCCCGGTCTCTTCCAGGTCGTTGTGCTTACCCGAGACCCGGATGCACTTCTGGGTATCTGCGATCCTGCGGTCGGTAGGTTGAGCCAACCCAAGAAAATACGGCTTGAACTGGTTCATGCCCGCGTGTGTGAACAGCAGGGTGGGGTCGTCGAGGGGGACGACCGGAGCGCTGGGTACGATAGTATGCCCACGTTCGGCGAAGAAGTCAAAGAACGATTGGCGAATCTCGGCGGCTTTCATCCCCGCCCGTTCTCTTCGGGCTTGCCTTCTCCTACCGACGGAGGCTGCGCTACTCCGCAGGGAGGTCGGGATAGCGCCGGGCTATGATCTCCAGGAACGCGTCTACGAGCTTCGGATCGAAGTGGCTGCCTCGGCCCTCGGCCAGGATGTTGCGCACTTTCTGAACCTCCATACCGGCTTTGTACGGCCGCTCTGCGGCCAGGGCGTCGAAGACGTCGGCCACCGAGATGATGCGGGCAGCCAGCGGGATGGCTTCACCGCTCAAGCCGTCTGGGTACCCTTTCCCGTCCCAGCGTTCGTGGTGCCCACGGATGGTGGGACACAGATAGCGCAGTGAGGCGATCGGACGTACGATCTCTTCACCGTAGATCGGATGCATCTTGATGATCTCGTACTCTTCAGGGGTGAGTTTGCCGGGTTTATAAAGGATCTCAGGCGGGATCTGCACTTTGCCGATATCGTGTAGAAGACCGGCGCGCAGCATGTCTTGGCCCCCGAGAAAGTCTCCGATCTCTCGGAGACTCTGGTCGCTTTTGGGTTGGCTTTGGAGCAGAAGATCGAACTCTCCGATATCCCGCAGGACCGTGCCGTACTTGATCTCGCGACGGGTCTGCTTATCTCGGATGCCGACCTCGTCGGCGAGCTCGAGGGCTAGGTCGAGAACTCGGGTCGAGTGTTTGTAGGTGAACTCTCCTCCGAGACGCAAGATCAGCCCGAGCGAGGTGACCGCGGTGTCTTCATCGAGCTCCTCGAGATCCTCTTTGCGGTAGAGCTTCTTGAGGAGGGTGCCGATCGCTTTGCCAGCGATCCGGCCGGCGACATCGCTTCTGGCGGCCGCTTGAGCGGAGCTGTTTTGGTTAAGGGTGATAGGGTTCCCGAGGGAGCGGCCCTGACCCGAGGTTCGATAGAAGAGCTGCATTCTAGTCCGGTGGGAGAAGAGCAGTTGGTTACGTGCGCGGTTGGCGCTCTTCCCTCTAGTCCAGGACAGCTTGAGCGGGGTGATCTCTCCTTGTTCCCCTTCGTGGTGCTCGTCGAGGAAGGCGCTGTGCACCGGCATCTGCGACGACACCTGGCGGTTCGTGAGACGCGGGCTGATGGTGGCGATGGTTTGAGAGAAGACCGGCTGTCGGGTGAGTTGACTGGCTAGGCTGGGTGAGCCCAGGCGCCCGGACGCGTCCGAGTGGCGGAGGGTGGCGCCGGGAAGTTGACTGGACCCCAGATAGGCGCGAGAGGTAGGTGCGCCCGCGGCTGTCCAGGGGGTAGGAGCGCCCCGGCGCAGGACCTCCGGCTGGCGCGAAGCGTTGGGTTGGGGGGAGGTCCTGCCTTCCGGGCGCTGCTGGCCTTCAGGCTTGGGGGCCTGCCCATCCGCCTTGGGGGCGCTCTGAGCGCTGTTCCCTTGCGCGTTCCTCGCAGACCCAGGCTTGCGACCGAGCACGGAGCCGCCGCTCCCCGAGGTCAGGTGGGTGCCAGGACGAGGGGTGACTCTGGGGCCCTCAAAGCGTGGGCCCTGCCGCTCTGTGCTAGAGCGATGCGCCTCATCCCCGCCTTTTCTTTGGGCTTCGGACTCGGCCCGCTGGGGGGTCTCGTTGCGGGCTCCGGAGGTTTCGGGTCGAGGAGTGGGCTGCGGTCGAGTACGGCTCGGCGCGGGGGTCTCCCGTCCGGATTGCGGCGAGGCTTTGGGGCCGGAGGAAGGCGGCTTGGGGGTCTCTTTGCCTTTGCTGGCAGCACCGGTCTGCCCGCTGTACATGTAAGCCGACTGCTTCTGCGGTTTGTCGGCCTTCTGTCGGAGCTGTTCCCGGAGTCGCTTGAGGGTCTCCGGTGTAGGGGCCTCCAGCTCAACGAGCAGGGCCCGCGCGCCGTCGTGGGGGAGCGAGTCGGCGTCGAGCGTGCTCCTGTTGAACATCTGCCAGGTAGTTTCCAGTTTGCTGAGGAAGTTCGTAAGACGCTCTTTCGAGCCGCCCGGCTGTCCGGTTTTCAGATAGGCTGAGGCGACGTCGGTGCCAGGGCCGGTCTGCTGTCCGGCAGACTTCGTCCCATCTCCGGCTTTGCCGGGAAATTGACTGCCGAGGTTCTGCCTCGGTATCTGGCTTCGGGTGAATGGGTCGGACACGTCAGTGATGTTATCACGCAGAATTTGAATTCGACAAGGAACGGCAATAATGGAGCAACATTTTAGCAACCTTCAGTCCGTCGACGGAGGAGCTTGGAACCCACAGCGATTCGAACATCGATGGACCGTCGTGTCCTGGACCGACCAGGGGAGCCAGGCGTTATCGGTCGAGGCTGGCCGTCTCTTGGGTCAGCGATTTATGAGGCGGCAAAACTTTCAGATCCTGACCGCCGTGAAGGTGCCTTCGATGT
>CAZDLH010000207.1:0-5363 GCA_964505925.1 uncultured Burkholderiales bacterium | reverse complement strand
GCTCTTCGGGCAGGATGCCGGTGGGTCCGGAGCTCCAGGGCCAGATGCCGCCCTGGTCCACCACCACCTGGGGAGGCAGTTCGTCGCCGGTCAAGTTGATCACCATCGTGGAGCCGGCTCCGCCGTAGAAGGTGGCGTCGTGCTCTGCTCCTCCGTTGGAGTTGATGGCTACGGTAGCGTCCTGGGTGCCTCGGAGATTCACGTGGCCTCGTAGATTCGAATCCCCGATCTCGAAGCCCAGAGCGGGAGAGGCGTTATGAGCGAATTCGCCCAGGTGCAGGTTGAGGTCGCCTTCCGGCTTGTCCACCACCATGGTGGGGGAGCCTCCGGTGGTGACCAGATAGTCGGTGCCGTTGCGCAGGTTCACTCCTAGGTGGTCCTGGGTGGTGTCCTGCATGGGGCTGTTGGGCAGCTGAACTTCGATGCGGTTGTCGGTCTGAGTGCCCTCTAAGTTTACGGCCACGTCCTGGGACTGACCCAGCTGCAAGCGGATGTCGCCGCCGGCTACGGTACCGTTGATGGTGTTCCCGGTAGGGGTGTTCATCATCGGTCCGGACTCGGCTCCGTCTCTGAAGTAGACGCGGTCGTCGGAGTTTACTCCGATGTCCACCGTGCCGTTGCGACCTTCGTGCACCGCCCGCAGGCCTTCTCCAGTCTGGGCTTCGTAGTTGGCGTACTGGGCGTCGGTCTCCAAGATGGCGTAGTCGGCCTGGCCCGCGTTGAGGGAGGCGTTCCGGATCCCCTGGACCTCCTGGGCCACGTGTCCGCCGGAGCCGGTGTTCACCACCTCCGCGGTGCTCTGGTCGGCCTCGGAGTAGTTGGTGCCGGTGAAGGGGCTGCCGTAGTTGTCGTGGTTCACCACGGCGCTGGCGGCGTTCTGGGCATCGCTTGTCTGATGGATGGCGATCTCGCCCTCTCCGCCCAGGTCGATGCGCTGGTCCGAGGAGCCGTCGTCGCCCACTTCGGCGGTCTGGTCGATCTCGAGTCGCCCTGGCCCGTTGTCCACGCTCAGCTCTTGGGAGGCGCTGGGGCCGTCGGGGCCGGTCTCGGCGACGTCACGGACGTCTAAGTTCTCGGCGCTCTCGGCCTCCACCGCGGTGGCGGCGCGGGCGGTCTGGGGGGTCTCGGAGTCTTCGGTTTCACTGGTGGCCACCGCTTCGCTGGTGACTCGGCTGTCTTCGAGGGCACCGACCTGCACGGTGGACTCGGCGTAGCTGCTGGCGTTCTCTTCGGCCTGGGCGTCGGCCTGGGCGCTGGCGGCCAGCACGCTGTTGGAGGCGTTCTCCACGTCGAGGTCCGCGGTGGCCACGGCAGCGGCGTTCGCGTCGGTGCTGACCGCGTTGGCTTCGGCCTCGGAGGTGACCATAGAGTCGTTCACGTCACCGGCGCTCAGCGAAGAAGCGGCCGAGGCTACGGCGTTCTCTTCGGCTTGGGCGTCGGCCTGGGCTCGGGCCGAGGCTCGCTGGGAGTCGAGGTCCCCGAGGTCCAGGTCGGTCTCGGCCAGCGCGTAGGCGCTTTCGAGACCTTCGGCTAAGGCTTCGGCTCGGGCTTCGCCGTGGGCGGGCTCGTTGCGGGAAGGGATGATGTACGACTCACCGGCGTGGATCAGGTTGGGGTTGCTCAGATTGTTGGCTTCGGCCACCCGGTCGATGAGGGTGCGGCCCTGTTCGTCTCGGGCGTAGATCTCTTCGGACGAGAAGCCGCGATTCTCGAGCATCCCGATCAGATGGTCGTCCCGGGAGACCTGGCCGGGGCCTGCGGTCCGGTCCCGGGTCCAGCTCTCGGCGGTGACCCGCTCGGCGTGGGGGGCGAACTCAGAGTAGGGGTTGGGGACCTCTTCGGGTCCGTCCACCTGAACCACATCGGAGACGACGCCCGGTGAGGCGGAGGACTCCGTAGTGGAAGTTTCGGTGGTCGAAGTGGAAGACGAGCTCTCTTCCGGCCGCCCCGTGGCCTGGGTTCCGCTGCCGTTGGAGGACGAGGTGCTCTCAGTCGAGGACGACGGGCGACTCGGGGGGGTGGGGCTGCTGGTGGGTGCTGAAGCTACGGAAGAAACGCTCATGTCTTGACTCCTTGAGCTGTATCGTAGCTGGAACGGATCGCGAGTTCTTTTGAGACTTCAGGGAAGACGTTGCCAGAATGTTAACTTTTGAACCGGCTCTGGTCGGCCCTGGGCCGCCTAGCCCGCTAGGTGAGGGCCCGTTCGGCTTGAGCCAGGCCCGCGCAGCAGGCCCGGAAAAAGGCCTCGAGTTCGACGTTGCCTTGAGCCAGGGCAGCGAGATCCTGGTGTTCGAAACCCGAGTCGTAGAGATTCAGCGCCTTCTCTAGGGTGACCAGACCGCCGGAGACGGTCGAGAAGGCCGGCAGCAGCTTCACCATTTGGGGCGGGAGACGCTCGGTCAGCGCTTCGGGCTCGAGGTTCCAAGCCTGGTAGAACTCTTCGATGAGGGCGCAGAAGGTCTGATAGACAGGGAGGGCCTCCTCGAGGGTGAGCTGTCCTGCCAGGACCCCCTCGACGGCTCTTTGGACCTGAGTGCAGTGATCCCCGTAGCCGTGCTCAGGGGCGCGGAGGTCTTGGCCGCAGCCCGAGCAGACCTCCGAGCGGTAAGGGACTTCGGCTTCACAGCTTAAGCAGAGCATGCGTTCTAAAAGGCCGGGCGCTGATAGTCTTCGAGGCCGAGCACGTGCTCCATAAGATCCCTAAGGAACTCTCGGGCCAGCTCTTCGTCGAACTGCTGAACGGGTTGGCTCATGTCTCATCCTCCACGCTTAGGACGGGTTCAGGAAGGGTCGCTCCCTCTCCCTGGTAGAATCCTGAGCACCACGGCGCTCAGGTTTCGCTTAGGTTTCCCTCAGGTTTCCCCTAGGTTTCCAAGAGCAGCTGCTCCGGCTCGTTTCGGACCTCGACGTCTTCGCTGGGGGCTTCGAACACGGTGGCGATCACCCGGTCGGTGACCTCGGCGAGGTAGCGGGTCAACTCTTCTGAAAAGGCCACGTACTCAGGCCAGAGGGTGTCGTCCATAAAGCTTTTCGGGACTCGAACCATCACTGTGGTGTGCTGCTGCCGGCGGTACCGATAGGTCCGAATCTCGTAGCGGCGGCAGATCGCTGTGAACAGCTTGCGCGACCAGCCATCGGCAAGGGAGATCCGATATTCGATCGGCGGCTCCGTGCGCTCGAGTTCGGCAAGCTTTTTGAGCAGCCGCTCTCGGGCCAGACCGGCTGCGGCTCGCTCGCCTTCCGTGGCTCCACCAAGACGAAGCGCCTCCAGAAGGCGCAGTTTGTGTATAAGCTTCTCTTCATCCATTGGGATCTGTTTGCCATCGCCCCCGGAGATCTTGCTTTGGGGGGTCGATCAGATTCCCTAAGGCGGGTACGGGGGAGCCAGGACCTTTGTTCACGAATCGATTTCGTTTCCCGATGTGTGGAGGTGAGCTTGAGCAGAAAGAACTTCACGGTTTGGTGGGAGTGGCTGAAGGTCTACCTTCCAGGCACCTTGCTCGGAGTGGCCGCGTTCGCTCTCGCCTGGCAGTACGTGGAGCCGGCCCCGCCCAGCACCGTACGGATGGCGCTGGGCCCGAGCGAGAGCAGCTACTTCTGGCTGGGAGAGCGGTACCGCGAGGTGCTCTTAGAGCAGGGCCTCGAGGTGGAGCTGCTGGAGTCGAAAGGCTCCACCGAGAATCTGGAGATGATTCGGGACGGCCGGGCGGATATCGCTCTGGTGCAGAGCGGGGTGAGTCTGGGGAAAGAGGAGCCGTACGGATTCGCCTTTCTCGCCAGTCTTTTTCCAGAGCCGCTCTGGGTCTTCACCCGGGACTCGGCTCCCCGAGCCGACCTGCTCGGGGTCGAAGGGAAACGCTTGGGCATCGGGCCCGCCGGTTCCGGAAGTTTTCACCTCGCCAGGGCGGTTCTGACGGGGATGGGCCTTGCCGAGCAGAACGAGCTGGTGGAGTCGAACGAGAAGGCGCTCCTTGAAGAAGGCGAGCTGGATCTTCTCTTTCTGGTGGCCTCGCCCAACTCTCCCCAGCTCCGAGAGCTCCTCGAAGATGACGACCTTCAGCTGATCAGCTTCCGACGCGCAGCGGGGGTCACCAAGCACTTCGACTCCATCACGCACCTCACATTGGAGGAGGGCTCGGTCGACCTGAAGGGCAACCTCCCTGGGCAGAAGACCGAGCTTTTGGCCTCCTCGGCCACTCTCGTGGTAGGGGAGGGGTTCCATCCGGCCCTGACCGGCGTGGTCCTGGGCGCCGCAACCAAGATTCACGGCCAGCCAGGGGCGCTGCAAGAGCGCGGAGAGTACCCGTCACCCGAGCACGGATCGTTTCCTCTGACTCGCGAGGCCGACTACTTTCACCAGAACGGGCCGGGATTTCTCCAGGGCCTGCTCCCCTATAAGGCGGCGGCCACGCTGGAGCGGCTGGTGATTCTGCTGCTGCCGCTGCTCACGGTGATCCTGCCCCTGGCCAAGATTCTCCCTGCTCTCTACGCTTGGAGGCTGAACAGCCGGATCCACCGCCCCTATAAGGAGCTGCTGAGGCTCGAGAACCAGGTGGGCGAGCCCACCTTTCTCCAAGAGCTCCAAGAGGTCGAGAAGGAGGCCCGGGCCCTGGCGGACATGCCTGCCTCCTACGGGGCCCAGGTTCAGAATCTCCGGCTCCACATCGAGCGCCTGAGGCGAAGCCATCACGAGAGCATCAAGTCTGAGCCTTAGGCAGCTGCCTTAGAGTAAGCCTACGGAGCAGATGTCCCCAGGGGGCCTACCAGGCGGACCAGGCAGCGAAGGCGCTCTTCGAAGGGTGTTCTGGAGCGCTCTTCGAAGGCCGGGGTATGAAGATCGGCGCATTCGTACCCCAAGGCTGGAGACTCGATCTGGTGGAGGTGCCCCCAGGCCCCGGGCAGTGGCAGCGGCTGGTTCACTCGGCCCAGCGCTTCGCCGAAGAGGTCCGCCCCCACCTGTAGGGCGAGGGCCGGGTGCGTCTATGAAAGATCTCTTTTCACTCTACGAGCAGGCTCCGCTCCAAGACCAACTCCTCTTGGAGCTGATGGCTTTTCTCGATCGGCCCATGGCCAGGTCCGTTCTGGCGCAGAACTTGAACCTGCTCTTCGATGAACTGGGAGTCCCTCGACTCAACGTTAAGCGGATGATCGGCGAGCTGCTACAGCAGGGGTTCGTGAAAGAGATCGGCCGCCGAGTCTTTCTCGAGCCTTCCCTCCTCGAGGATGTCGCTGCCTACGCGGGTCGGCGACCGGCGGTCCAGGCGCTGTATCGAATTTCCAGACTGTCGGGTAGCCAGGATAGGTTTGCTCAGGAGCGGCGACTCTGGCACGCTAAGTCCCCGGAAGCCTCGATTCAGGAGCTG
>CAZDLH010000206.1:0-5388 GCA_964505925.1 uncultured Burkholderiales bacterium | reverse complement strand
CGCCCGATGCCGGTGGTGCCTGAGACGATCGACGTCCGAAGGCTCTTCTGGCAGCTCCAGAACGAGCGCTTCCATATGGCGGTGCTGATCGACGAGTACGGGGGTACCGCTGGGCTGCTGACCCTCGAGGACCTGATCGAACGGATCGTCGGGACCATCAAAGACGAGTACGATCCTCTAGAGGAGGAGCCGGAGTTGTCGATCCGGGGAGACCGCATCGTAATGCAGGGGCTGCTCCCGCTGGTAGACCTCAACGATCGCCTAGGACTAGCGCTGGTGGCCGAGGAGAGCTACACGCTCTCGGGGATGCTGATCGAGCGCTACCGCGGCTTCCCTGAAGTGGGGGCGACGGTGGCCTGCGACGGGCTGGAGTTCCGGGTGGATGAGACCGACGGGCGTCGAGTGGTGAAAGCTAGCGTCGAGCTCACGACGGAGCTAGCCGCTCATCTCCACAGCGATCAAGGGGGTTTTTAGATGCTCGGACTGATCATCTTGAGTGCGGTCTTGGTGATCGCCAACGGGCTCTATGTGGCGGCCGAGTTCGCGATCGTCACCTGTTCGAAGATCGAGCTTCAGAAGCGGGCCGATCAGGGCTCGATGGCGGCTCGGAAGATTCTGGACGTACGCCGGGACCCTCGAAACATGAACCGCTATATCGCGACGGCCCAGGTCGGCATCACGCTGGCGAGCTTGGCCTTGGGTATGGTGGCCGAGCCTGCCATCGCCGGAGGGCTGGCCCAGCTGTTGGGGCTCGAGGATTCCCACAGCCCCTGGCTGGTTTTAGCGGCGATCCTCGTCATGACCTACCCTCACGTGGTCGTCGGAGAGATGATCCCGAAGGCGCTGGCTCTCCACCGCCCGACGGAAGGGGTGCTGCTGCTGCGGCCCTTTATGAATCTGTCACGATGGGTCTTTTCGCTATTAGTGATCTCGATGGACGCGCTGGGGAACAAGATTTTAGGCTGGATGGGTATGCCGTTGCCCGACGAAGCGCGGCGGCTGTTCTCTCGAGAAGAGCTCGAGATGGTGGTGCACCACAGCCGTACCCAAGGGGTGGTGGGGCGGTCTGAGGAGCTGATGGTCGAGAATATCTTCGACCTCGGTGAGAGGACGGCCGGTGATATCATGACCCCTCGGGTCAACATGGATGCTCTCCCCTCGGACGTACCTCTAGAGGAGATCTACGGCTTCTTCGATGAGCATCAGCACTCTCGAGTGCCCATCTATACGGATACGCCGGACCAGATCGTAGGCCTACTCTACTGTAAGGACTTGGCTCGCTACTGGGCCCAAGACGACGAGAGCGCTTTCGACCTGCTGGAGCACCTCCGCCCGCCCAGATTCGTACCGCGTTCGACGGCGGTCGATGAGCTGCTGCGACTGTTCCAGCGCGAGCGCCTCCAGATGGTGATCGTGCTAGATGAGCACGGGGGGACCGCAGGCCTGGTGACCTTCGAGGACGTGATCGAAGAGGTGGTGGGCGAGATTCGCGATGAGTTCGACGAGGAAGAAGAGCCGTTGACCGAGTTGGAACCCGGGATCCTTCACGTCCAAGGCGATCTCTTGCTCGATGAGTTGGCGCAGTATCTGCGGATCGAACTCGAGCACCCCTCGGTGCGAACCGTCGCCGGGCTGCTGCAAGAGGAGCTTCGGAACCTGCCGAAAGTGGGTCAAGGGGTAGAGTGGCACGGCCTCAACTTCCACGTGCTCGGGATGACCGGGCGGCAGGTGACGCGAGTGGAGGTCCGGGTTCCGCAGCCCTCGGATGAGAAGCTCGAAGCGTCGGAGTAGCCGACCGTTTCACGAGAAACGCGCTCGGGAGGCTGGGGTCTATCTAAGCCCCCCCGCGAAGAGCTGAGTGATCTTGTAGGTGTCTCGCTCCCGAGCCACGCCGATACCGGTATGGGTGTAGCGAGCAGAGAGGATGTTCCGTCGGTGACCGGGGCTGTTGAGCCAGCCGGCGACGGCCGCTTGGGCTACCGCTTCAGACTCGAAGCCCGAGCTGGTGTAGAGATTCTCGGCGCTGGCCATGGGGCGTAGGCCGACCGCCTCTAGTCGATCGGAGAATCGGGTGCGTCCGGGCATCGGAGACTCGTGGTCGAAGTAGTCGAGTTCCAGCATCTCCTGGGAGTGCCCTAAGGCCGCTTCTCGGAGTTTGTCGTGGGACTGGAGTGCGGCTAGCCCGTGCTGGCTTCGGGCCCGGTCGATGAGCCGCAGGATCTCCTGTTCAATCACCTCGACCGGCAGCTCTCGGGCCGGGATCCGTAGGGAGCTTCCGGCCGGTCCCACCGCTTCGCTCGGGGCGGACTTCGGTGAGGGCTCCGCGGGAGCCGATATCCAGGGAAGTAGAGCGGTGAAGAGTCCGAGCAGAAAAACGCTCGGGCCGCGAAGTGCCAACGGGGTCATGAGGCCTCCTTTTTTCGATTCGCTGTTCTTTAACCGGGTCGAGCTCCACTCCGTTTCCCGGGGCGGTCTACCGCTCGTCGAGCACGACCGGGGGGACCAGGTCGCTCCAGCAGGCGTGGAAGGTCATCTGTATGGGGATGTGCTCGTGGAAGAAGCGCGGTCGGAAGCTGAGCCCGTTGAGCTCGACCGCTTGAACGGCCCTCAGGTAGCTGGCTAGGGTGAAGCCCTGGAGGTGGGTGATGGGGGTGAAGACCTGCTCTAGAGGGGTTTCGGCGTAGAGGATCCCCCCAGGCTTGATGACCCGCAGGAGCTCTTTGAGGAGCGCCTCTAGAGTGGGGTCGGTCAGATGCTCGAAGATATCGAAGGCCAAGAGAAAGTCGAAGGCGTCGTCGGGCACCGAGAGGTTCAAGACGTCGCTCTTGAGAGGCTGGACCCTATCGGCTATCCCGAAGGCCTCGGCCTGCCGTTCGAGCTCATTTAGCCCGCTATCGGACAGGTCGACGGCGGTCAGCCGGTATCGGTCCCAGTTTCTCAGATTCAGGCAGGCGCGGCCCCAGCCGCAGGCCAGGTCGCAGCCGACCAGATCCTCGGATCTTTGGGGCAGGAAAGGTTCGAGATAGAGCTCCGGAAAGACCAGCCCGAAGACCATCTTCCAGTACGGGACCCCGGCCTCTTGGTCGGCCATCGCCTCCGTGGCGGCGGTCTGGAGTTCGGCGGGGGTGGTGACCGGCCGAGGTCGGCGATGTTCGGTTAAAAGAGTGGAGGCCGGTGGGGAGAACTTCATCCCTTCTTCGAGCACCAGCTGATAGAGCGGGTTGGTCCAGAGCTCGCCCACCTGGCGGTCGGTGGCGACATCTAGATTCGGGAGAAACCCGATCTGGGTGAGCGCCTGGGCCTGTTCGACCCAGTCGGACCGCGCACAGCGAGCGAGGGCCCCTTCGATCCGGCTCCGAGCCGACGGGAGCGGCACCTTGAAGTAGCCCGCTAGAGCCCGGATTAGCGCCTCGACCCCGGGGACCTCGGCCTCGAGCTGCTCGAGGGTCACGGCACCGTCGGCCCCGTCTGCAGGTGCTGGGGGGTCAGGGTTGGGGCGAGAACCTCCAGCATCTCGGTGTGGATGCGCCCGTTGCTCAGCACGATATGGTTTTTCTGGGTGGGTAGGCCCAGCGGCGAGCCGTCGATTCGGCTGACCCGCCCGCCGGCTTCGAGCACCATCAGCACTCCGGCTGCGATGTCCCAGGGGGCCAGCTTGAACTCCCAGAAGCCGTCGAGGCGACCGGCGGCCACCCAGCACAGATCCAAAGAGCAGGCCCCGAAGCGCCGGAGCCCTCGGCACCGTTTGAGGAAGCGCCCGGTCTGGGCGATGTTGTCCACCGGGTCGTGGAGGCGGTCGTAGGGGAAGCCGGTGGCCAGGATCGCTCGCTCTACGGTGGGGGCCTCGGAGACCTGAAGGCGCGCTCCGTCGAGATAGGCGCCCTGGCCGCGCTGGGCCCAGAACAGTTCGCCGCGCATGGGGTCGGCCACCACGGCGAGCTCCGGCAGGTCTGCCCGGAAGAGCCCCATAGAGACCGCGAACTGCGGGATTCGGTGGGCGAAGTTGTTGGTGCCGTCCAGCGGGTCGATGTACCATCGGTACTCGGTGTCTTGGGCCCCGGAGGCGGCGCCCCCCTCTTCGGCGACGATGCCGTGGTCCGGGAAGGCCCGGGTGAGCCGTTCGAGGATCATGGACTCGGCCAGACCGTCGTACTCGGTGACCAGATCGATGGACGTGGATTTGTGATCGAGCGAGAACCCCCGCTCTTGTCCCTCCCGGAGTAGGGCGGCGGCCTCGAGGGCGATCTCTTTGGCGATGTCGAGCATATCGGAGCGGTTCCCTGGAGCCGAGCCGGCACCTGCCGGGGAGCCGTTCCCCGCTCCCCGGGGCGGGCCCCCTCCCCAAAGCTCTCAAAAGCTCCCATAAGCTCCCATAAGAAAGAGGCGGCCCGGCCGAAGCCGGACCGCCCCAGCGAGGGCGATCCCGCACACAGAGTGCGCATTACGCTAGGGTTAGTCGCCGAGCTTTACGATGGTCAAGCTCGCGCCGTTGCCGGTGACGAGGTTTAACACAGCAGATGCGCCGAATAGGTCTAGCCTTATGGTATCCCCGGGCGTCAGGTTAACCACGCCGGCGAAGGTGAAGCTGCTTCTTTGAAGGGTCGGAGGAATAACGCTGGTGAGGTGAGGCACTCCGTTGAGCATGAGGCGGCTGCCTGCAGCCATGGCAGTCCCGAGGTTCACGGTGTAGCTCAAGAGATAGGTGCCGGTTTCGGAAACGGTGAATTCGGTGTTGACCCCGTTCGCAGTGATGCCGGTCAGGTTCTGCTGATCGGGGAGCGGGACCGCGGTGCCATTAGTTGGGTTTATAGAGATCGTCGTTGGTCCGGCGTTGTGAGCCGAGCCGTAGACGGTGCTCACCCCCGGCGGTCCCATAGGTCCCGTAAGTCCAGGAGGTCCTTCAGGTCCATCCTCTCCATCCTCTCCATCCTCTCCGCGAGGCCCCGTAGGTCCTTGCGCTCCAGGAGGCCCCGCAGGCCCTTCCTCTCCTTCCGGTCCCGTAAGTCCAGGAGGTCCTTCGGGTCCATCCTCTCCGGGAGGCCCCGTAGGTCCTTGATCTCCGTCGGTTCCGGGAGGTCCAGGAGGCCCTTCGGGCCCTTGTGCTCCGTCGGTTCCATCGGCTCCGTCGGTTCCAGGAAGTCCGGGAGGCCCAGCAGGTCCAGGGGCTCCATCGGCTCCGGCAGGCCCTTGGGGCCCTTCAGGTCCCGGGACGCCCTGGATGAAGCCGTACTGGGTGTTCGCTACGGTGGTGGTCTGACCGGGCTCCACCGTCACCGGGACGAGAGCCGCTCCTACGATCAGCTCGTTTTCCAGCAGTTCGACCACCAGGCTCGCGACCGTAACGGGAACGTCGGGGATGGTGATGGTAGGGGCGCGCTCGAAGGTGAC
>CAZDLH010000205.1:0-5390 GCA_964505925.1 uncultured Burkholderiales bacterium | reverse complement strand
GCAGATCGACGTGCCGCTCGCCGAGCAGCTCATCGTCGAGTTCTACTCGAAGTAGGCCCTAGGGCTCTAAGGAGATTCAACTATGTTAGACGCACTATTACAGACGGCTGCAAGGCCGGAAGAGAAAGTCGAGCCCACGCTCAAAGCGATCTCTGACCACGAGTTCGTGATCGAGCCGCTGGAGCGGGGTTACGGCATTACCCTTGGTACCTCGCTGCGACGAGTTCTGATGTCCTCTCTCGAAGGGGCAGCTGTGACCCACGTTCGGGTCGACGGAGTTCTGCACGAGTTCGCCACCCTTCCGGGAATGCGGGAAGATATCACCACCTTCACCCTGAACCTCAAGCGCCTGAACCTCAGGCTGACCACCGGTTCGAAGAAGGTTCTCCGGCTTGAGGCGATCGGTCCTGGGATCGTGACCCCGGCGGATATCGTACCCGACCCAGAGGCCGAGATTCTGAACCCTGAGTTGGTGCTAGCGCATCTGGGCGAGGGAGCGCGTTTGGGTGTTGATCTCTATGTGTCTCAAGGGGTAGGCTTCGTGGCCTCCAGCGAGCAAGACGATCAAGAGCAGGTGATCGGGGTAGTTCCGATCGATAGCATCTTCAACCCGATCGTGAAGGTCAACTACATCGTAGAGGACACCCGCGTTGGGCAGCGCACCGACTTCGATAAGCTGACTCTTCAGGTCTGGACCGACGGTTCGATCAAGCCGTACGAGGCCATCTCGAAGGCGGCCGCTATCCTGCAGAAGAAGCTGAGCCTCTTCAGTCAGATCGAGCCTCCCACTCGGGAAGAAGAAGAGCCCGCCGGGCCTGAGTCCGAACTGCTTGAGACCCCCATCGAGGATCTTCAACTGTCGGTTCGCTCACTGAACTGCTTGAAGCGCGCCGGTATCCGGACGGTCGGCGAACTGCTGACCTATTCGGAAGAGGACGTAATGAAGCTGAAGAACTTCGGGCAGAAATCGCTCGATGAGATCAGCGAGAAGCTCGCGGAGCGGAACCTTTCGCTCCAGCCGAGCACCCCAAGCTAACGGAGGATTGAAGTAGTGAGACATCGCGTTAAAAGTAGAACGCTCGGGAGGCCTCAGGGTCACCGGATCGCCATGCTGCGCAACATGGCTAAGTCGTTGCTTCAGCACGGGCGGATCGTAACGACGGAGACCCGAGCCAAAGAGCTCAGCTCCTTCGTTGAGAAGATCATCACCGATGCGAAGAAGGCCCACGAGGCTGAGGACGGCGAGAAGAAGCTTGCCTATAAGCGTCGAGTTTTTCGGCACTTTAGCACGCAGACATCCCAGGCGGACCGTAGGAAGAGGGGGCTCAAATCCCGTCGTCCCCACCGGGAGGTCGCCCAGGAGCTGTTCGACAGGATCGCACCCCAGTTTTGCAAGGGTGGAGAACTCGAGCGCAGTAGCGGTTACACCCGCGTACTGAAGCTCTATCCGCCGCGCAAGGGTGACGGTGCACCTCGAGCTCTCATCGAGCTCATCGGTCACGAAGACTAGTTTGCGACCACCAGAAAGCGCCCTTATCTCCGAGAGGAGGGGGGGCGCTTTTTTGTGTTTAAAGCCTTTCATAACGGGGGGGGCGGTCGGTCGGGGGGGACCGCTGAGCTTGCCCGGGGCGAGACGCAAGGAGTCGACGAGACAGAGCCGGTGATGTTAGAAGTTCATGAGCTCGGCTATCTGCCGCGCCTTTTCGGGCCGGTCACTTTCTCGTTGGGCAGCGGTGAGATGGTGTTCCTCGGAGGGCTTTCAGGGAGCGGGAAGTCCACGCTCTGCGAGCTGATCTGTGGGCAGCTTGAGGGCTCTTTCGGCTCCATAGAGTGGGGAGAGGACGCTCGGGTCGGCTACGTGGCGCAGGAGTTTGAGAACCAGCTTCTGGGAAACACGGTGGAGCAGGAGCTGGTTTTGAGCGCGCCTGAGCTGCTCGCGAGCTGCTGGGAGGACGATCCGTGTCTGCGCCCGTTCGAGGTGTGGCGCCACAGGGATCCCCATCACCTTCCGGCGCAACTGCAGCAGCGCCTGGTGCTCGAGGCGCTGTGCCGTTCCGGGACCCAGGTTCTGATCCTCGATGAATCGTTGGCGACCTTCGACTCCCAGGCGTTGGAGACCACGATGATCCGCCTGCAGGGGCTCGCTGAGGAGGGCGCGGCGATCCTGTTGGTCAGCCATGATCTAAGGCTTCTTCCGTACTGTACTCGGCTCTTGGGGATCGAGTCCGGTCGCATCGCCTTCGATCTGCCTGTCCACCGCGTCGGGGTGGCAGAGGTCGGGCTCTTGGGGCTATGGGGTGGCTGCGTAGGGGAGGGCTGCGCCGCGCCGTTTTCGGGGTCGTCTGCGAAGGGGCTCGGGAGGGGCTGGTCTGCTGGGGGGCTGAGCGCTCCTGCCGGCACACTCGTGGGGCTACCCTCGGCCGAAGCCGGGCTGGAGGGGGCGTACCTAATGGCTCTAGGGGACCCTCGGTCGGAGCCGACGGTAACGGTGGTCGCTGGCGCTAGAGCGAGCGTGGCTAGGCTTCCTTTTCGGGCACGCTCGGTGTTGTGGAGACGGTCCGTCGCTTACGAGTTAGAGGAGAGTCTTCGCCAGGGAGGCAGCGCCGCGGAAGAAGGGCTGGTGCCGGCGTCCTGGCTCGAACGTAACCCACGTCAGCTATCGGTAGGCCAGTCCCGCTATCTCGCCGCGCTGTGCTTAGTGCTGCAAAGGCCCGATCTCTTGTTGCTAGAAGAGCCTTTTCTTGGGCTCGACGGAATTCTTCGGGCCAATCTGGTTCGTGCGCTTCGAGGCTATCTGAACCGGGAAGGGGCCGGTATCTTTGTGAGTAGGCACCCGGATGAGCTGGAGCTGTACAGTGGGTCGTTGGCCATGTTTTCAGGTGGGGACGCGCCGGCCGCGCTGGAGTGGACCCCCGGTGAGCGCCTACCCAACGAGGTGCGGAGCCGGGTCGGCGCTCCGATGAGGGAGCGCCAGCACCTCGAGCGCTATCTCGAGCGTTATACAGACGCAAGGCCCGCAGCGGGGGGCTAGCGGATCTCGACGCGAGCGTGTTTACGGCCCACTTTGAGGATAGCTCCGTGATGGATCGGTACGTCGCCTACCTCGGCGAGCTTGCTACCGTCGAGGCTGACCGCACCCTGCTCCACCAAGCGCCTGGCCTCTTTGTTGGAGGCAGCGAGTTGAGATAGGGTCAAGAGTTTCACGATATAGACCCGGTCGTCCTTGAGCTGTTCGGGCTCGAGCGTCACGATCGGCATCTCGTCGGGGACCCCGCCCTGACTGAAGACTCGGAGAAACTCTTCGTCGGCTTTCCCGGCGGCTTCGCTACCGTGATAGAGCGTGACGATCTCTCGGCCTAGGCGGCGTTTGCAGTCTCGGGGGTGGGCCGTGGAGAGGAGCTCGTCGACGTCGTCCATCGCGACGTCGGTGCAGAGCTCGAAGTAGCGCCGCATCAGGTTGTCGGGGATGGACATGAGCTTGCCGAACATCTCCTGGGGCGGCTCGGTGATACCGATATAGTTGCCTAGACTCTTGGACATCTTCTGGACCCCGTCGGTGCCTTCGAGGATCGGCATGAGGAAGACGATTTGGCTTCGCTGGCCGTACTCGCGTTGAAGGTTGCGGCCCACCAAGATGTTGAACTTCTGGTCGCTGCCCCCCATTTCGACGTCCGACTCGAGAGCGACCGAGTCGTACCCTTGCATGAGCGGGTAGAGCAGTTCGTGCAGCCCGATGGGTAGGCCCTCGCGGAAGCGCTTTTCGAAGTCGTCCCTTTCCATGGTTCGGGCGACGGTGGTGCGGGAGGCGAGGGTTACGACGTCGGCAAAGGTCATGCCTAGGAGCCATTCGGAGTTGAACCTGACTTCGGTCTTGTCGGGGTCGAGGATCAAGGAGAACTGTTCGCGATAGGTGACAGCGTTTTCGGCGATCTGTTCTGGGGTGAGCACCTTGCGGGTCTCGCTGCGCCCGGACGGGTCGCCGACCCTGGCGGTGAAGTCGCCGATCAAGAGTACGACCTGGTGTCCGAGGTCCTGGAACTGTCTCAGCTTGCGAAGAACCACGGCGAAGCCCAGATGGATGTGGGGAGCCGTGGGGTCTAGGCCCAGCTTGATGCGCATCGGCCGCCCCTCTTTGAGTCGCTCGAGAAGTTCCGGTTCGGAGATGATCTCGTGCGTTCCGCGTTTGAGGAGTTGGAGCTGCTGCTCGGGTGTCATACTCATCGGGATTCCTTTCCTGGGGGGAGCGGCCCGGGCTGCTGTTCGCAACCTACGAGCCCGACCCTGCCCGCTTCACAGAAGGTGGGTTCACTCCCACTCGATGGTTCCCGGAGGCTTCGGAGTGACATCGAAGACCACTCGGTTCACTCCTTCGACCTCGTTGACGACTCGGACCGCGATCCGTTCGAGTAGGGCGTAGTCGAGGGGGAAGACGTCGGCGGTCATCGCATCCACCGAGCGCACGGCCCTGACTACGACGGTCTCGCCGTAGCTTCGCCCGTCGCCCATCACCCCCACCGAGCGAACCGGTAGTAGCGCGGCGTAGTACTGCCAGGGCCGCTCCTGCAGCGGATGCCTTGCTTCTATCTCGGAGGTGGCGATGGCGTCGGCTGCCCGGGCCGCCTCGAGCCGCTCTTCGGTGACCTCCCCCAAGACGCGCACGGCCATACCTGGCCCGGGGAACGGCTGGCGCCAGACCACGTTCTCCGGGAGGCCTAGCTCTAGGCCCACCTGGCGCACTTCGTCTTTAAACAGCTCCGCCAACGGCTCTATGAGGCGTAAGCGCATGTTCTCCGGCAGCCCGCCTACGTTGTGGTGGGTCTTGATGGTCGCGGCTTGGCCCGCTCCGCTCTCGACGATATCGGGATAGAGGGTGCCCTGGACCAGGAGGTCCACGTTCTCGGACTCGAGAGCATTCTCGAAGGTTTCTATGAAGGCGTGACCGATGATCTTGCGCTTGCGTTCCGGTTCGCTCACCCCCCTCAACCGCTCTAGGAAGAGGCTGCGGGCTTCCACTCGGCGCACGGCGATACCGCAGCTGTCCATCAGCTCTAGGACCTGTTCGCTCTCGCCTTGGCGCAGGAGGCCGTGATCCACGAACAGACAGGTGAGCTGATCGCCCACGGCTTTGGCCACGAGGGCGGCGGCGACGGTGGAGTCCACTCCGCCGCTGAGCGCGCAGGCGACCTTGGCGGTTCCGATATCGGAACGGAGCCGCTGCACCGAGGTCTCCACGAAGTTGTGGGGGGTCCAGTCGAAGCGGCAGCCAGCCAGACTAAGGAAGTTCTTGAGCAGCTGACCGCCGCCCACCGTATGGCTCACCTCGGGGTGGAACTGGAGACCGAAGAGCGGGAGCTTTTCGTGGGCTACGACAGCGGTGAAGTCGGCGGTCC
>CAZDLH010000204.1:0-5393 GCA_964505925.1 uncultured Burkholderiales bacterium | reverse complement strand
CGCTTCGCTCCGACTCCGCTTCGCTCCGTAACACCGAGTCAAATTTTGAGGACGCGGCTTGAACACCGCGTCAAATTTTGAGGACGCGGCTTGAACGCGCCGGGGACGGCGCTTGAGGACACCGCCAGGTTTTATTTTCAAAGGTCAGTTAGAAATAACTGGCCTTTTTTCTTTTCTAAGCCCCGTCACCAGGGCAGTAGAACAACTTATGATTTTGGGGTGGGAGAGACTCCGCCCTTCGGGCTACGACTGCGCTTCGCTCCGACTCCGCTTCGCTCCGTAACACCGAGTCAAATTTTGAGGACGCGGCTTGAACACCGCGTCAAGTTTTGAGGACGCGGCTTGAACGCGCCGGGGACGGCGCTTGAGGGTTTTTTGTTTTAGCCCCGGGTAGCGATACCCGGGGCTTTTTGCGTTCTAAGCCACCCCGTCACCAAGGCAGGGTGGTTAAGTGATCGGTTTTAGGAAGACGACGGGGATCTCTCGGTCGGTCTTGGTTCGGTACTCTTCGTAGGGGGGAAAAGCTGCGACCATCTTCTCCCAGTAGCGGCGGCGCCTGTCGGGGTCGGTGACCGTTTCGCTTTGGGCGGTGTGGTGGTCGGTGGCCACTTGGATCTTCACTTCCGGGTTGGCTTGAAGGTTCAGGTACCACGCGGGGTGAGCGGGTGCGCCGCCCTTGGAGGCGATAATGACGAAACCGTCGTCGATCGCTTGATAGATCAAGGGCGAGGTTCGCTCCTTACCCGATCTCCGCCCGATAGTCTTGAGCAGCAGGGTGGTCACCGCTCCCGGGGTGTTCGGCGTGGGTGAGTTCCATAGATGACCCTTTTCGGGATCGGCAAGATAGGCTTCGATATGGTTACGGACCCAGTCTGGCTGCGACATGATGCACTCTCCTAGATCAAAATTTGGCTATTTTCAGGCACTTTGACCTCGAGAGGGAGACTCCTTGGGTCGATCTTTTGAGCTAGAGCCTTAAGCCTTTGGAGAACTTCCGAATGAGCAGGCAAGGAGATGGCCTAGTCTGGTGTAACAGTAAGAGAATCGAGGACAAAGATGATCTAGATTCGCGCTGGCGTGGTGGGTGGAAGACCTACTTCACTATCGTTGCATGTTTCGGGCTCGGAATCGGAGCCCTCTTCTTGTTCGTGACCCCCCAAGAGATCCTAGAGGCCTTTTCCCGTTTGGACGCGGCCAGTATGGGTTGGGCTCTAGTGGCGCTTCTGGTGGGCTCTTGGGCTGCTGTCTTGCGCTGGTGGCACTGTTTGGAGAAGGACGTAAGGCTCTCCCTTGCCGGCGATACCTTTGGGGTGGCTCAGGCGGGCAATCTGCTTCTTCCTGGGCGAGTCGGGGAGCCGCTGCGAGTCTTTCTGCTGTCTAGGTGTGGCTCGACTGGGCCCAAAGCCACTTCTGCGCTGGTTCAAGAACGGATGAACGAGCAGGTTCTCCGATTCGGATTCCTACTGGTAGTCCTAGCGGTAGGGGCTGGTGACGGAGGCGAGCTTCGATCGAAGGCGGCTTGGGCCGGCGGTATGGCGGTGGCCTTGGCCATCGCATTGATCCTATCGGTGAAGTACAGCACTGGAGTATCGAAAGGTATCGGAGCGGTCTGTAACCGGCTACCGTATCTCTCGCGGTTGGACGTGGAGAGTCTTCTCCACCGTACCTTAGTCGATCTGGGCAGAACAGCTTGGTCGCCGTCGGGGAGACGAGCCCTGTTTTGGGGATTGATGTGCTGGGTGGCCTGCGCGGTGCATACAGGCCTTCTGGTTCGTCTCTTCGTCGAGAACAACTTCTGGGTTTTGGCGGTGCTGGTGGTAGCGGTTGCGCCGCCGACTAGCCCTACCCAGGCCGGCCTCTACCACGGGATGGTCGCTGGAGCGCTGTATCTTTTCAGTGTGCCAAAAGTGGAAGCGCTCGGGATCGCGATACTTCTACACGTCTATCAGACGGTGCTGTACGTCATCTGGGGAGGGATAGGATGGGTGCGGGTCGGTGCAGAGATCCGCAAGGCTCCTCAGAAGGCTGTTTCGGTGGGTTAAACCTCGATACGTGCACTTTGAAGGGATCTTTACGTTCTCTTTATTTCTCCTTTGGGTGGCGATAATCGCCGACGCCTACAGTAGTAGCTGTCACCCCTCTACTGGAAAGGAGTCCCCTTGAAAAACGACTTGCACGCCTATCTACTCGATCTCGCCACCTTTGGCCTTATGGCCCTCTTGGTACTAGCGGGGCCTGTCATCGCAAGCTCCCAGTCGGTCGCGCCGGACCCTTTCCGCGAGCAGCTTTTCGAGCTTCGTCAGCGCTTGGATCTGACGCCTGAGCAGACCCGGATGGTCGGGGACATTCTAGAGGAGCGACGCGCCGATCTAAGGCATCTTCGAGGCCAGATGTTGACCACTTACACACCGGATCAGCAGACGCTGGTCAAACGGCTCTGGCGGGAGCGCTCCGGTAGCGGGCCACTCCTCGAAGAGGAGCGCGTCGCTTTGCGCCAACAGGTCGGTGCCACCCATCGGCAGATCGATCAGCTCAGCGCTTACGAGCAGCTGATCGACGATCATAAACAGCAGACGGTGCGGATGCTCGACGACCTCTTGACCTCCGGCCAGCAAGAGCGGCTCCGCAAGAGTTTCTCCGGGCTCATCTAGGGGCCGTAGTGCCCCCGCACCGTTAGGGCCGACGGAGAGCCCAAGGTCGTAATCGGTCTGTTGGGCTGGTCAGGCGCTCTCTTGGGCTCGGTCGAGGTGATCGACCGAGCCCTCGGTCGCTCGGCGGACTCGGTGGACGAGCCAGAAGGCGCGCAGCGGGTCGGTGCACCCCTCGAGCCGTTCGAGGTATCGGTGGAGCAGGGCGGCGCCCACCGTGCCCGCAGCCCCTTTAAGGCCGTGGGCGGCCCGGGTTAGGGCGGTGGCGTCCTCGGCTTGGAAGGCGCGCTCTAGCTCGTCGACGCGCTCGAGTGCGGTGCGCTTATAAGTGCTCACGAGCTCCTGTACGAAGTTGCCTCCGGTTCGTCGCTCGTACTCTTTTAGGCGTTGGACCACCTGGTGGTCAACGATGGGATAGAGGTCCCCTTGGAGGGCCAGCTCGAGGTCTTCGAACTCTAACGGTTTTCTGAGCAGGGTGTCGATCAGACCTTCGGCTAACAGATCCGGTGCAGAGCTGCCGGTCAGAACCACGATGCGGCTTTCGAGGTCCAGGAGGCCTCGGCTGTGCACGGTCTCTAGCAGTTCGCGACTGGTCCCGTCGGGCAGATGGAGGTCGGCTATCAAGAGCTGATAGGAGTCTTGCTGTAGCAGCTGCAGAGCCTGTTCGGTGCGACCGCAAGAGGTGACGCGGTAGCCGAGCTGCGTTAGGAAGTTTTCGAGCAGGCCGCTGCAGACCAGATCGTCTTCGAGGACCAGAGCCGAGCGCCCCCTTTGGGCGGGATCCGGATGCGACTCGACCGGGCGAGTGAGGGCTGCGACGAGATCGCTTTGTCGAAGGGGACGCGCGAGGTAGAGCTCTCCGTGAAGCCCCTTGCCCCGCCGGTCGAAGGAGGTCAAGAGTCGCAAGGCCACCGGTAGTTCTAGAGTGTCGATCGATTCCGGCGCCAGCACCGTTCGGAAACTCTGCTTTTCCAGTGCGCATTTAGCCTGTTCTAGGTCGTCGACTTGAAGGTGCTCGATGTCCAGCTGCTCCAGGAGCAGCGAGATCGCCTGGGCGGTCTCCCGTTGGGGTTCTATGAGAAGCAGTCGACCGGCTCGTAGCTTCGGGGGAGGGGCGCTCGACTCGAGGACCTCGAAGGGCAGATCGAACCAGAAAGCGGTCCCTCGCCCCACCCTGCTCTCAACGCCCATGACGCCGCCCAGGGCTTCCACGGTTCGCAGGCAGATGGCCAAGCCCAGTCCGGCCCCGCGCTGGCGGTCCTCGGCTTCGGCCTGGTTAAAGGGTAGGAAGATGGTTTTCTGCTTGTCTTCGGGGATGCCTCGACCGCTATCTTCGACCACGAAGCGCACCACCGCTCGATTCTGGAACAGGTCTTTGACCCGAGCTGAGAGGCCGAGGTAGCCGCTATCGGTGAACTTTACCGAATTGAGGAGAAGGTTCAGTACGACCTGCCGCAGCTTGACCGAGTCGCCCGCAACCAGCTTGGGGAGGGTGGCGTCGAGATTGGCTACCACTTCAAGCCCGCGCTGGCGCGCCTGGGGAATGATGAAGGTCATAACCTGCTCGAGCGCCTCTCGAAGGTTTAGAGGGGCCCGCTCGACGGCCACGGTGCCGCTGTTGGAGCTCGACAGCTCCAAGAGATGGTCCAGCAGCGAGCTCAACCCCCGGGCGCTCGAAAGGAGGGTCTCCACGTACTCCTTCTGCAAGGGGTTGAGATCGGTGCGACTGAGCAGGTGAGCGTAGCCCACGATACCGCTCAACGGGTTTCGAAGCTCGTGGGTGACCAACGCCACGAACTCCTGCTTCTGTCGCCGCATCTGAGCGCTTCGCTTCTCGAGTACGGCGCTCTGGCGCTGGAGGCCCCGACGGAGCAGCGAGGCCTCCAGCCACGCTTGGAGGGATTCGGCTCGCCCTTGATCTAGACCGAACGAGCCGTGGGCACCCCGGCGCACCAGTCGGCGGGCGAGCGCTTCGGTGGAGCGATCGTGGATCAGTAGGAGCGGGGCCTCGGGCGCAGTCTCGGCGAGTTTGGCCCAGACCGTTCGACAGCTCTTTTCACCGTGCACGAGATCGAACAGTACGGCCTCCACCGGTCGCTCTTCGATGAGCTCCACGAGCTCCTCGGCGGTAGAGGCTCGCTCCACGGCGAACGGCCCCCCAGGAGTGCACCGCTGTAGGTCGATCTCGGGGCGCTCGCTGAGGATCAGTAGGTGCGGTAGGGAGCGCTGCGTTTTCGAGCGGAGCGCCATCTAGGTGAACTCCAGCAGCACCAAGGTCACATCGTCGGTCAGGAAAGTGCCCGGGGGGAGCGAGCCTTGAAGGGTGTTGAGAACGGCTTCGGTCTGCTGCTGAACATCGAGTTCGCCGTTCTGCAAAAGGGTGCGGTAGAAGCGGCGAAAAAGGGCCGACTGCTGCTCGCTCGGCACGGCTTCGGTCAGGCCGTCGGTGAACAGAAAAAGCCGGTCTTGTGGTTGAACTTCGATCTGGCGCTGATCGTAGCCGAGGTCAGGGTAGACACCGATCGGTAAGCCTCCCGGCTTGAGCTTCAGATGCTTGCGCCCTCGACCTTTAGGGCGGAGAAACAGGGGCGGGTCGTGCCCGGCAATGCTGTAAGTGAAGGTGCCCTTGCGAGCGTCGTGCAGCGCGCAGAAGACGGCCACGAAGATCTCTAACTCCTCGAGGGACGGGCCCAACTCGCTGTTGAGTTGACTCAGCACCGTGCACGGTGCCAGCCCCTGTTGAAC
>CAZDLH010000203.1:0-5394 GCA_964505925.1 uncultured Burkholderiales bacterium | reverse complement strand
AACTGGCAATACTAAGGGCGCACCGGGCCGGAGCTCGACGACTCACCCTCCTGGGCTGTCTAGGGGGGCAGTTCGACCACACTTTGATCAATCTGTTTGCCCCCCTTTCGCTCTGTAGCCGCCTCGGCATCTGGGCCCGCCTGCTAACCGCAGAGATGGAGCTCTATCTTCTAGACACCGGCGCTACCGTCATCGGCTGTCGGGGGCGACGACTGAGCCTGTGTGCGCTCTCTAGCAAGGTCGAAGGGCTGACCTTAGAGGGGATGGGATACCCTCTAGACGACGCCCTGCTCCGGCGAGAAGAGAGCAGAGGTCTCGCTAACATCGTCGAGTCCGACGTCGCAAAGATATCGGTGCGCAGCGGTGCGCTCCTGGCCTGCCTGATGAAGGAGTCCTAACCGCGCGACCTCTAGACGAGCCGCGAGCCTTTCTGTGAGTGCTAGCGGTTTTCGCCGGACCTCGACCCACCCTTCTTCTTTTTATATGACCGGAATTTGAGGGATGTCGGGGCCAGATCCCCTCATGGGCTTGACAGCTGGGATGGTGGAGAGGTACAAAAGGGGGCACGGATATCACCTCGGCTGGGCATTTCGCCGCCGAGACGGAAGGATTGGATACCAGAGCATGGAGTTCAGAGGAAAACGCGGCAGAAGGCCTCGCCGAAAGGTCTGCTACTTCTCAGCGAACAAGATCACCCATATCGACTACAAGGATCTCGGCCTGCTCCGGAAGTTCGTCTCCGAGCGCGGTAAGATTCTTCCCCGTCGAATCACGGGAACCTCGGCCAAGTATCAGCGAATGCTGTCCCAGGCCGTCAAGCGAGCTCGCTTTCTCGCCTTGCTGCCCTACGCAGACTGATCTTTGGAAGCTTGAGTGACGGGGCTCATCGCCTCGTCCCACAGAAAAAAGACGCCACCCGGCGTCTTTTTTCTGTTGACTTCGTTTCGGCTGTTACACCGCACCCTAAGAGGAGACCGCCTTCTGGGGCGTCTCTAACAGCAGGGTAACCGGACCGTCGTTGCACAGTTCGACGGCCATATCGGCCCGGAATCGCCCGGTCTCCACCCTACAGCCGTACCCTTTCAACGCCTCTACTGTCGCGAGGTAGAGGCGGTCCGCCTCCTCCGGGGGGGCCGCACCGATAAACGATGGACGACGCCCCTTACTACAGTCGCCGTAGAGAGTGAACTGGCTGACCACTAGGACGCTCCCCCCGACGTCGAGCAACGAAAGATTCATCTTCTGCTCCGAGTCCTCAAAGATCCTCAGCCCTACCAGCTTCTTAGCCATCCAAGCCGCCTCTTTCTCGGTGTCCCCATGGCCGACACCCAAGAGCACTAGAAGACCTTTCTCGATCTCGCCCACGACCTCGTCTGCGACCGACACTCGAGCCCTCGAGACCCGTTGAACGACAGCCTTCATCGCTGCCGTCCTTCCCCACTCAGCGACTCTTCCGAATCGGTAGAGCCCTCTTGCTCAGAGTCCTCGGCCGGCTCCTCTTCCTCAGGGCCCTCGGTCGGCTCTCCCTCTTCGGTTTCTACCGGTCGCACCTCTTCATTCTCGGGCATCAAGGGTCGAACGAACGGGTTCATCCAGTTCGGTAGCGAGCCGCCCTCGGGCACGGCGAAGAAGAAGTTCTCGTCGCCCTGATACAGCAGCATCGCCCTACCTTCTAGCTCCACTGTGGTGAGCAGCTCGCTTCCGTGAGGACCTTGCAGTACGAAGGCTCTACTCCCGGGCTGGGAGGGGGCCACCGGAAAATAGCGCCCCTGAACTAAAGCTTCACCGCTTTCCAGAACGAAGCTTCCGTCAAACTTGAGCTCTAGGGTCTGCCCTCGGGCCGGCAGCTCCCAGCGGCCCCTCAGTCCCGGGGCTCGGTCTAAGACCCGCAGCCCCACCAGAACCTGATCGCCGGTCTCGATCACCATCACGAAACGGTCCCGATCGGCCCAGAAGAGGTGAGCGTTCCCCCGTTCGTGGAGCACCAGATAGTGGCCCTCTCCCACCTTCTCCAAGGGTCGCTCCTCCTCTAGGCCCCGATAGCTATTAGAGTAGATGACCCGATCGCCTCGGAAATCCAGACGGATATCGAAGTCTTCCTGGCCGGGCAGACCGACGAGATACGAGCCGGTCGGAGCAGCCCAGACACCAGCCGAAAGAAGTAACAGAATAAGCAGAGTTCTTGGAAACATACGGCGCGGTTCGCGACCGACCGGAAGCGGACCTACTTCGGCGCGTTCCTCTGGGTCATCCGAGATACTCCGACAACGTCCCGTAGACGGCGCAGGCGCTTGAGCAGCTCCTCGAGCTGCCTCCTGTTGGAGATATCCACCGAGACGCGTACGTACGCCGTATCCTTACGGGCCCAAGCCTTGCAAGCTCTAGTGGGGATCTTCGCCTCGTTGATCACACCCATCACGTCGCTGAGCAGACCCGAGCGGTCCCAAGCCTCGAGTTCGATATCGACCTGGTAGCTGCCGCCCGCTTCCGGCTGGTCCCATCGAACATCGATCAGCCGCTCCGGGGAGCTCTCCAGCAGAGCCCTGAGATTACCGCAGTCTTCGACGTGAACCGAAACCCCTTTACCCAGAGTGATATAGCCCTGGATCGGGTCCCCGGGTACAGGGGCGCAACAACGGGCGAACTTCACGAGGATATTGTCGATCCCCACCACTTCGACCGCACGGCCTCCGGACGGTCTGAGGTCTTGATTTCGGGGGGTGGGCAGAAAGGACTCCGAGACCTCCTTCGGCAGCTCTTCCCGGATCCGACCCAGGATCTGGGGCAGGGTCGTCTCTCCGTACCCCAGCGAAGCGAGCAGGTCGTCGAGCTCCGTAAAGTTCAGCTTCTCGGCCACCGCGCCCAGAAGGTCGCTGTCGGCGGCGATATGGTCTAGCCGTTGTCGACCGAGCTCCCGGCGAAGCATATCTCGACCCCGGGCGATGTTCTCTTCTCGCTTCTCCTTTTTGAACCAGGCTCGGATCTTGTTTCTGGCCCCGTTACTCTTACAGATCCGGAGCCAGTCCAGCGAAGGGGTGCCGGATTTCGAAGTGACGACCTCGAGGATGTCCGCGTTCTTTAAAACATAGGTCAGCGGAACCATCTTCCCGTTCACCTTCGCCCCGACGCAGCGATGACCCACCTCGGTATGGATCCGATAGGCGAAGTCGATAGGGCATGAACCAGCCGGGAGATCGACCACATCCCCCTGGGGTGTGAAGACGAAAACTTCGTTCTGGAGTAGGTCTACCTTCAGGTTCTCGATATACTCCCGGGCATCCCGAGAGTCGGTCTGCCAGTCCAGGATGGCCCGGATCCAAGGGTAGATCTCCTTGAACATAGCGGACTCTTTAGCCGCTTTGCCCCGGCCTTCTTTGTAAGCCCAGTGCGCGGCGATACCCATCTCGTTCACCTGGTGCATCTCGCTGGTTCGGATCTGGATCTCCAGCGGCTGCTGGTGGGGTCCGAAGATAGTGGTGTGGAGAGAGCGGTAGTTGTTCGACTTCGGCACCGCGATGTAGTCTTTGATCCGATCTTTCATCGGGATCCAGATCGAGTGGATAGCCCCCAGCACCGAGTAGCAGTCCTCCACTCGGGGAACGATCACCCGCAGCGCCACCAGGTCGTAGACCTCCTCTAGGGTTCGCCCGGTCCGCTCCATCTTGCGGAAAGTCGAATACAGATGTTTCTCTCGCCACTCTAGCTCGGCTTCGATCTCCAGTCTATCAAGCTTCTCTTGGATCTGCTGTACGGCCTGGGCGAGCGCCTCCTCCCGAAACTCGGCCAGACGCTCCGAGGACTCCTTCAGCTCCTGGTACTCATCGGAGAAGAGGTAGCGGAAACATAGGTCTTCGAGCTCCCGCTTCATTTCGAAAACGCCGAGGCGCGAAGCGATAGGGGCGAAGATCTCCAGCGTCTCCCCCGCGATCCGTTTCTGCTTTTCAGGCCGGAGACTCTCGAGCGTCCGAAGGTTGTGGAGCCGGTCGGCGAGCTTTATGAGGATCACCCTCAGATCCTTGGCCATCGCCAAGAAGATCTTTCGGAGATTCTCGGCTTTGACCATCTGCTTGCTCAGAGGCGTCGGGGAGTCTCGCCCCTGTCGCGACGAGATGGCGGTGAGCTTGGTCACCCCATCCACCAGCATCCTCACCTCAGGATCGAACCGCTCCTCGATCTCGTCGAGCGTGGTTTCGGTATCCTCCACCGTATCGTGGAGGAGCGTTGCCGCGATGGTCGCCGGGTCCAGCCTATAGGCCGACAGGATGTGGGCAACCTCGATGGGGTGCAGGATGTACGGCTCGCCGGAGGAGCGCACCTGGGGTCGGTGACGCTCTTGAGCCAGGCGGAAGGCGTCTTGCACCATCCCCAGCGAATCGCCGCTAAGAAAAGTCGCGAGCGATGTGACGAGAGGGCGCAGGGCATCCTCGATGAGGGGGCTGTCTGCCCCCCACATCTCCGGACGGTCCATCATCTCCAAAACTGGTTTACCCATCAACCTTCTGTCTGCAATTATAACACGAAGAGCTGCGCTTCATCGAGGGACCAACCCTACTAATCGGGTTCTCTCCGTTCGATCCGCTGCATCGGTCACCCTCGGCCTCCATCTTCGGCTCCGAACCGTCCGGGGACCGAACGGCTCGAGCGTCTAGGTTAGCGCCTCCGGGCCGCGCTTTCCATTCTCTCGATCTTTTCGATCAGGGCGCCCCTCTCCTGTAGTAAAGCGCGAAGCGCCTCATCTCGTTCGGCGGTCGGAGGTCGATTCTGAAGTCGCGCCTCTTCGACCGCCAGGCTCTTGAGCCGCTCTAGGGCCTCGTCGATCTGGCTCTGCACCTCATCGGCTTCGAGCCGGACGGTCGAGCCGGAATCCGCTTTCGGCTCCGGAGCCCAACGATGCCACCCCCAGGCCATCGAGGACATAAGAAGAAGGGCCACCGACATAGAGGTGACCGCCTGCAGGAGATGGTGACCGAAGTGGAGCGGCAGCTCCTGAGCCTGACCCGTCGCTCCAGTCTCGGAATGATATCGAAGTTTCAGTCGCCGGAGAGGGAACACCGGCACCCCCACGATCATGAAGGTCTCCAGCCAGGTCTCCTTTTCAGAGCCCTCCTCGGGTCTGCGGCGAACCACCCCGACGCCCAACAGTCGGGATCCCCTATGGGTGGGGAGTTCGGTCTGGCGGTCTACCGTCCGCTCGCCCAGGTCGACGGTAGCGGTGCGCTCCTCCCCCGGCCTAGGGATGGCGCCGGACTCCAAGTGCTCCTCGAGGGAGGGACACCAACGCAGGGCGCGACTCCACCACTCCTCGGCCTCCGGCTCCCGTTCGAGCTTCCGGTAGGTCCAAGAAAGGACCGCCGCCGCCTCCCCCGCGAGCCGACCTAGGGCTTCGTACTCCGA
>CAZDLH010000202.1:0-5404 GCA_964505925.1 uncultured Burkholderiales bacterium | reverse complement strand
TGCGTGAATCCTCTCACCCCTTAGATCAGGACCTAGATCAGAACCCCTGCAGCTGTCAGAACCTCGACGACAACGAGGTCCGAAAGCGAAAGGTTCTCGGCTACGCTTCGCTTCTCACCGCCTTCGCCTTGGTCGGCTACCACAAAGTGTCGCCGGAGGGGGGCGCCTGGGTGGGCTGGATGCCTGCGCTTCCGTTCTTCGTCGGTTTCCTGGGCCTACTTCAGGCGCAGACCCGCACCTGCGTGGCTCTAGCCTTCACCGACCGAGACATGAGCGAGGGGGAGCCGGTCCCGGTCCGGGATCGCGAGATAGGGTGGCGTTTAAAGAAGCGCTCGGTAAAGCTGGTGGTCGGCGCCGGGGCCCTAGCCTTGATAGCCGCCGCCGTCTGCCAGAAGCTGTAGCTCCCGAAGGCGGGGACGCGCCCTGAGCCCCGAGCCGCTCTAGGAGCCGAGGCCCTTGAGAAGCGCCGGGAGGCTCTCTTTTGCCAGCGCGCTCCGAGCCCGCTCGGCGGTCCAGCCCGAGCGAGCCATCAAGATTGCGGTGGGCACCTCTGCGTCGGCTTCGTCCAGGCGGCGCTGGGCCTCCCCTTTGGAACAGTCGAGAGCGGCGCCCACGATCCGCAAGGAGCGGTCCACCAGCTTTTCGCAGGTGGGGGTCAGCGACACCATCAGGTTCCCGAGCACCCGCCCGGACAGGATCATCGCCCCCGTCGACAGCTGGTTCAGCACCAGTTTCGTGGCGGTGCCGGCCTTTAGGCGAGTGGAGCCGGTGACCACTTCGGGTCCGGTGTCCAAGAAGATCGCGATATCGCAAAGCTCCCGCATAGCGGCCTGGCCGTGACAGAACACCCCCACGGTGGTGGCCTTCACCCGGCGCGCCTGCTCCAGCGCTCCGAGCACGAACGGGGTACGCCCCGAAGCCGAGATCCCCACTACGCAGTCGTGCGGCCCGAGGCCGCGCATCTCGAGCTGCCGTGCCCCATCGTCGGGCCGGTCTTCGGCGTGCTCGACGGCCCGCTCGAAGGCCTGCAGCCCCCCGGCCATGATGCCCTGCACCTGCTCCGGCGGGGTTCCGAAGGTCGGCGGGCACTCCGAAGCGTCGAGTAGCCCGAGGCGCCCGCTGGTCCCGGCGCCGACGTAAAACAGACGCCCGCCGTTGGCGAACGAACGAGCGACGGCCTCCATCGCCCGGGCGACCTCCGGCTCCACCGCCTCCACCGCCCGGCGCACCCGCTGCTCTTGTCGGTTCATCAGTTCAACGATCTCGAGCGCCGTCATCTCGTGCAGGTGGGAGGATTCGGGCAGGGTCTCTTCGGTACTCAGACCGCTAAGCGTCGGCTTCATTCCAGCTCGGCTCCCGGGGAGGCGAACTTGAGCAGAGCCACCCCGTACGGAGGGAGGGTCACGAAGTTCTTACGGCGCCGTCGGTCCTCATCGCTACCGAGCGCTGCGCTCTCGCCGTCCCCCGTCATCACCGTCACCTCGTTCGGCGGCCAGTGCGGAAAGTTTTCGACACCGGTGCGCCCCACTTGAGCGGCCATGTTGCGCACCAGGACGTAGATATCGCCGTTGGGCAAGCGGTAGCTTCTGCGCTCGAGGCACGGCTGAACCACCACCGAATCCAACAGCGCCGGTTTGGTCATCAGTAGCCCGGAGAAGCGGATCCCGAAAGAGTGGGGCCCCGATCGCAACGGCCTCGGTCCATCCACGAACTTGCGCCGCAGGATCGGGATGCCGTCCACGTCGCCCAGCGGCACCTGGAAGATGCGGTCTCCGTCGATGCGCATCATCACCGAGACCAAACCGCCGCCCACGTCGCTCTGCAGGTAGTTCAGGTAGAACAGATAGTCGTCTTCGGTGGGTACGTCAAAGCGCATCCAGAAGGTGTTCTCCCGCCCCATCTGGGCCAGCCTACCGGCGCTTCCCAGGGGGGTGCGGTAGTCGATGGTCTCGCCGGCTTTGTTGACGACCCGCCCGTCTTCGGCTTCCATCACCTGAAAGGAGATCGGCTCGTCCCCCTCGGCCCGCAAGAGCACGCTAGCCGAGGTGCCGGAGAGCAGCTCGCGCCAGCGCTGGTAGGCGGCGCGAGATTCGGGTTCCGTGGGGGGAGCATCCAGGATCTGCAGCGCGAGAGCCGAGAGATCGGCGTAGAGCCGCTTTCCGGTGGCGCGGTACAGCGTCCAGAACCCTTCTAGGGTCGGCTCCACGGCCGCCCAGTCCGAGCTGGGTCTACTCTCCACCGCCGGCGAGAAGCCCGCGATCGGCTTCCCGTAGATCACCAGGTGCACCCCCATGCCCAGCGCACCCCGCTCGGCGCTCATAAGGAGGTCTTTGTCGCCTAGGATCTGGCTGGCCGCGACCAAGGCTTGGACCGCGTAGGAGCGCTCGGTGCGAAAGACGCTTCCGGGGTGCTCTTGACCGCCGTCCAGTCGGGCGAAGGGAGCCAGGTCCCGCCAGCTCAAGTGGGCGCCGAACGGGTACTCCACCCGCTCCGGGCGACTCAAACTGGCCAGACCGCTGGCCAGCTGTCGGATGCGCATGCGACGCTCGGGGTCGGGCCGCTGCTTTTCGACGGCCACCAAGAGTCGGACGGCTTGGGCGGTGGCGTATCCTCGATCGTCGAGCCAGGCCGGTTCCCGGTGGCTATGAACGCGCTCTAGATCGGGGTAGCGAGCCAACGATGGGCTCGACTCGAGGACCATCCGGTCGTACTCGGCGGCCTGCTCTGCGGTGAGCGACTCGCGCTGCTCCACCTCACTCAAGGCTTGGGATAGCCGCTGGAACCTCTGCTCCTCCGGCACCGCTAGGGAGGCGCTCACCGGAACCGGGGTGAGATCGCTGCTGCCCACGAGCGAAGCGGAACTGAGTTCCGACGTTCGAGGATTTCCCGCTTCGACCGGAAGGGGTCCGGGCTCGGCTCCCGCCGGACCGCCGGTGGCTAGAGTTGCGGACAGTGCCAATGCTATCGCTAAATGGGGTAGTTTCGCCTTCATGCCTGCGCTGTTCCCATCCTGGGCTTAGGCCTCCTCCCCGAGAGATCACAGAACCGAAGAGCGAAGCCTCCGGCGCCGGCTCACCTCAGCCCACGGGAGCTACCGATCCAGCCAGGGCAAGGGCAGCACCGGCAGTTCGCGCATGGGCATCATCCGGAAAGCGGGGGGCTCCACCAGGGGGGCCGGTAGCCCTTGGGGCTCGAGCGACTCTTCCCCTGTCCCTTCGGGCTCCTCGGCCGAACTCGAAATCAAGGTGGTGCGAGCCACCACCCGGCCATCGGCCCGCACATTCTGGCTGGCGCTATCGTAGACGGCCCGTTGGGCGGTCAGCCAGTCCCCGCCGGGCTGCTCCACCCGGACGTTGCCGATCAGCCAGACCTCGTTGCGGCGCTGGTACAGTTCAGCCCGGTCGGCGAAGGCCCGCCGGGTGCCCTGACGCATCCGGACACCGCCGGTAGCAGCGCCCTCCTGGCTTAGCCAGTCGTACTCGAGGCGCTCCGACAAGAGCACGGTCGGTTCGCTCTGCTCGGACCCCATACTCGCCTCGGAGACGATGCGGACCGATCCCTTTAAGACCGCGGTACTCCTAGCGTAATCGACCACCATCTCTCGAGCCGTGGCGGTGGTGGCCTCCCCGGTCAGCTGGACCCCGCCCTGAAAGTCCGCGGTCTGCCGGACCGTGCTGTACTCGGCGTAAGGCGCCGTCAAGGTTAGGCCTTCAGAGCGGATCACCACATCGCCGACCAGACGGATCCTCTCGGCCACTTCATCGAAGTCCACTTGGTCTGCCGAAAACTGGATCTCGCGCTGCTCCTGCGCCGCCGCCGAGTTAGGGATGAAGGTCAGCCAAAGGACGGCCGTGGCTATGAGAGTAAAGTAACGAGTCATCTGCTGGAGGTTTGTAACCGCGAGGGCCGGTTCCTGTTGCGACCCGGCGGAGGAGACGAAGACCCCGCCCAGCGAGGCGTCGGGCGAGCCGGCGCTCAAACGACAGTCGGACCGCCCTGCAGTAGGACGGTCCGACCTGTTTCGTCACTTTACATCGAATCGGAAGCCGATCGGGGAAGTTTTCCGGCTCTTCCCCGAGCTACCGAAGCGGATGTTAACTGGCTGACTCCTGTGATTCCTTGTAGAGGAGGTAGGCGTCGGGGGACCCGCTCTTTTTGAAAATCTCCCAGAAAAGATCGAATCTACTCATCCTATTTCCTCCTTGCGGTCTCTTGGAATCGTGCCCAAAGTGTCTAAACAATCGTCACCTCTCGATCGGCCTGAGCCTTCGGCACAGTGGCAGTATATCACACCTATTTACTAGGGAGCAACCGAGGAGATCCACCTCGACCGAAGGCCGATCCTCCCTGCCTGGCCAAAGAAAAACGAGCTCCCCCACGCTCGCCGAAAGACCAGGCCTCCAGTCGAAAGTAGGGCTGGGCCTTGCCGATCTCGCGGAGTTCGGCCGGATCTAACCTTCGTCAACCGTCGGTACCGAATCTCCGAAGATGGCCCGGTATCTTAGCTTTCCAGCGTTCTCGACGTAGTAGACCAGCTGCTTTTTGCTCGGTTCGAGCCATAAGGTCCAACCTGCATTATCAGCGTGAGGAAAGAGCTTGACGGTGTGCTCATCGGCGGCAAAGAACTGGCGATCCGAAGTGCCTGAGTCATCGGCCCAACCGCCGTACTCCGTGACCTCGTGAGGAGTGCCGTCGGGGTCCCGGTGGTCGTGCTTGAGGAGCAGTCCATCCTCGCTCAAGGTGATGATCCAGGTTCTGGAATGGTCTTCGTCGACTTGAAACGGAACTCGGATTTCGTTCTCCGAATGTTTTTCAAAACGAAGCACGAGCTTAGCGTCGGTCATATCGTCGTTCGGTCCGGCGACGCTGAACACGGTTTCTCCGGTCAGAGTTTGGCCGCAGAGCCTCTCTAGCTGCTCGAAAAAGCTCTCTTGGGCGGCTCGATCAGCTAGAGCAGGTAGGGGGGACAGGAAAAAGGCGGCTGTGAATGCGGCCAGAAACAGAAATCTGAACATAGTGGTACTCCCTCTCTTTTTGGCGGATTTTGGCGGATGCGAGATTCGGAGTAGACTGTCCTTTTACCAGAGCAGTGTTTCGCCCCGATAGCTCCAGAATCCGCCGCTTTTGTCCAGTTAAGATTCTTCATGGCTCACCCCACTCGCAGTCTACCAACGCCCCCGGCACACCCCGTGCGTGACAAAAGAAAAACCTCTGGGCCGATGCGGTCCAGAGGTTCGCTAAGGGTAGCTTCGTCGAAGGTTAGCTTGCGACCGGAGCCCCCAGGAGCTTGGTGACCTCAGCGATCAGCCCTTCCATCGTCTCGGGCACGGCCACACCGATCTTCTCGAAGGCTTCCACCTTGGCGGCGGCGGTACCCGAGGAGCCGGACACGATCGCGCCAGCG
>CAZDLH010000201.1:0-5416 GCA_964505925.1 uncultured Burkholderiales bacterium | reverse complement strand
GGTTGACGACGGCGACGGCGCCCGCGTCCAGCCCGTCGAACAGCCGCTTCTTGGCCGACTTTTTGGGCATGACGAACCTCTACCAGGTGCAGGAGCTCCTACCCGAGCGGGCCTATCGACTAGCCGACGGGGTGGTCCTGACCAGCGCGCGGGACGACCTCCCCGAAGAGACGGTCCGCTGGCTGGTGCTTCGGCCGGATTCGCTGCGCTTTCATCTCGATAGCGCCGCCCCGCCGGTGAACGGGATCGCCGCCAAGCTCGAGCACCGCCTCTTTATGGGGACCTCGGTCGAGTATCTGCTGAACGCGCCGTTCGGACCGTTGCGGGTCCTTCGACCCCGGAGCGAGGCCGAGCCCGAGGCCCTGCCCGGGGAGACGGTACAGCTGTACATCGAGCCCGAGGAGCTGCTGGTGGTGACCGAGTGAGGGGGCTGAAGCTAGCCATCGCAGCGCCGCTCGCGGTCTTTCTCCTCTTCTTTTTGGTGTTTCCCCTAGCCGGGCTGATGCTGGCCGCCTTCGTGGGCGAACCCACTCCGCTCATCGCTTGGTTTCTCCGCTTCGATGTGGGTAGCTTCGTCGGGCTCTTGCAAGAGAGGGCCACCTTAGACTACTTCCGCGAATTCTGGCAGACCCCGCGCTACTACCGGGGCTTCTTCAACGCCGTGGGGCTCGCCCCGCTGGCCTGCGTGGTTCTGTTCTCGGTCGGTGTACTCCTAAAGCTCGGTAGGCCCGACCGGACCCGGCTCCGCTGGGTCAAGTTCTGCCAAGGTCCCGGGCAGGTGGCCCTGTTCGGGCTGGTCTGCCTGGCCGCTGTGCTGCGCCCCTTGTGGGCCGATCCGAACGGGGTCTGGGCTCGCGTGCTCGACGGCGCCGGTCCGGGTATGCGGCTCCTGCAGGCCTGCGGCTACTGCCCGACGGTGACGGTGGTGGCCTCGCTCATCGGGGTCGGTATCGCGTTCTGCTTGCACAGCACCAACATGCCCGGCAAGAGGCTGTTCGGTCTTCTGGTCATCGTGCCGCTATCCACGCCGCCTTTTCTCGGGGCGCTGGCCTTCAAGAACCTGCTTGGGGACTTCGGCATGATCACCCGGGTCTTCGAGCTGGTGGGGCTCAGCCACCCCTTCGTGGGCCAGAGTCCGCTGTCGGCGGGCATGGTCCAGTCCTTTCTGTTTTTCCCGTTCGTCACACTGACCACACTGGCCGCGCTGGAGCGCTTCGACACCAGTCTGCCCGAGGCGTCCCGGGTGCTGGGCGGCTCCCGCACCTACGCCTTCTTCACCGCTACCCTGCCGGCTCTGGTGCCCGGTATTCTGGCCGGTGCGTTTCTGGTCTTCGTGCGCTCCTTCGGCGACTTCGCCACGCTGAAGCTGCTGATGCCGTTCGAGTACCCGATGATCGTGGTGGAGGCGTATCGGGATCTGTCCGGCAGCACCTACTGGGGCGGAGCCACCATGCTCAGCACCCTGATGATCGCCGTCATCTTGGTGATGCTGACCCTGCAGAAGTACGTGGTCGAGGGGGGCGGGTACCAGACGGTGACCGGGCGCTCTGGGGCCAGGGCCTCCGGCGAGGGGGGGGGCGACTGGCGCGACCGGGGAGCCTTGGCCTTCTGTGCGGCTGTCTTCGCCGTCCCGCTTTCGTTTCTAGCTTCGCTGTTTCTGGTCTCGGTGGCCCGCAACTGGGGTAGCGAGATCCTGCCCACGCAGTTCACTTTGAACCGGTACCGAGTCATGTTCGAAGAGGCCTTGACCCAGGTCGACTCGCCGCTGGTGAATTCGTTTTCTTTGACCCTGCCGTCGCTGGTGGGCTGTATGGTGATGGCCTTCGGGGTGGCCTTTTTGATCTCGCGCGGTTCAGGCCGGGCGGCCCAGGCTCTGGACTTTCTTACGGTGCTGCCGTTCGTGGTCCCGGGGGTGGCCTTCGCGGTCGCTCTGATCGGGGTGTTCAACAGCCCGCCCCTGAAGCTGAACTTTACTGCTTTGCTGGTGGTGCTCGCCTATGTGGTCACCCGGGCGCCCTACGGGGTCCGCACCATCTTGGCGTCGTTTCAGCAGATCGGGGTTTCGATGGAGGAGGGCTCCCGCACGCTGGGCGCAGGCGAAGTGCTGACGCTTCTGCGGGTCACAGTTCCGCTGGTGCTGCCCGGAGTGCTGGCGGGGGCGGTGATGGTCTTCATCTCGGCTATGCAGGATGTGGCGATCACTTTGATGATCTCGCCGCCGGACTGGTATCCGACCTCGGTCCACGTCTTCAAAGAGATCGAGGACGGCCGCATCTACGAGGCGTCGGCCTACGGCATCATCTTGTTTCTTCTGATCGTCATCCCGTACACCTTGGTCTTCTTCTCGAACCGCAACGGAGTGAAACCCTGATGAGCCGCCGGGCGGAGGGCAAGCCCGCTCTATGAGCCCGGCCTGGGAGGGGAACCCCGCCTGGGAGGCGGCTCTCGATGAGTTCGCCGAGGCTGCCAAGGAGGGGCTGAAGAAGCCTCTATCGCTGGACTTGCCCGGGCGAGGCCGGCTGAAGGTCGATCGGGTGCTCCCGTTCTTGGTGCTGGTGCGGGAGCCGGTGGACCGCACCGACGAGCTGTTCGCCCAGCTGTTCCATACCGGCGCGGCCTACCTGGTGTGGGATGAGGGGGCGGCCGCCGAAGAGTTCGGGGATCAGGCCGAGCGCACTTTAGAGGGGCTCCTCCGAGAGCTGATCAAGATCCAACTACCGCCCTATCGCGCCTTCTTGATGATCGAGATCGAGCCCAGCGAAGACCTGGGCGGTACTGCGGTCTATCTGCGCCGAAACGAGGAGCTCGCCGGCAGCCGGCAGACGCTAGAGCTGCGCCTACCGGCGCTGGGCTTCGACGAGAAGCTCACGCTGGAGTACCGCGAGCCGAGCGGGGCCGAGGGCTGGTCCCCGACGCTGGCCAGCGACTGGGCTCGCCGCCACGGGGTGATGCCGCTGGGGATCCGGGTTCCCCCTCTGTACCGCAACGAGGCCGGAGCCTTTCTTCCGGGTCGCTTTCGGGCTTACCGTCGGCGCCTGGACATCGCCCTCAAGCACGTGGCTTTCCGCTTCGTGCGGGAGGCCACCACCGAGCGCCCCCCGCATTTTCAGGTCTTCGGGACCCAGACCCCGTCCAAGGTCGTCTGGCGGGTGGACCGCGAGCTCGAGCAGATCTCGGAGAGCTTCAGCTTCCTACTGGACATCACACCTTTGCATAGCGAGCGCGCCTATCAGGCCTTCGCTCGCAGCGGTTACCGGACCGAGCCCCGCTGGCAGTACCGGCCGCTGACCATCGACCCGCCGCTGCTGCTGCGGGAGCTGTACAAGATCCCCATCGAGCAGGTGGAGGACCCGGCCTTCTATCGCCTGTTCGAACAGAAGCGCCGGCAGCTGGAGCTGAAGATCCAGATGCTGGCCCACCGGCGCCGCCCGGACTTTCTGCACGCCAGCCTCTCGCTGTACGGCGGGGTCGAACCCTCGCTCGTGGCGCTGGCCAAGCGGATCTTGAAAGCGGTGCCGAAGTCTCGGGGCAGCGGTAACGAGCGTTTTCTCAGCGCCGAGGAGTTCGCCGAGCGGGCCCGGGAGGAGGTGGCCTGGTACCGGGCCCAAGACCCGCGATTCACGGCCCGGGTGGAGGTGCGCGACGAGCTGGGTCGCAGCGTCATGTGCCAGCACGGGAACCTTCTGATCGGGCGGGAAGCCAAAGTGGCGCCAGGTCGGGTGGAGGCGCTGCTCCAGCACGAGGTCGGGATCCACCTGGTGACCACCTACAACGGCCGCAGCCAGCCTTTGCGCCTTCTAGGTCAGGGGCTGGCCGACTATCTGGCTTTCCAAGAGGGGATGGCGTTGGTGGCCGAGGTGGTGGTCGGCGGCCTGGACCGGCGTCGCCTGCGCTACCTGGCGGGCCGGGTGCTCGCGGTGGAGAGCCTGCTGCGGGGGCGCAGCTTCGTAGAGACCTTCGAGTACCTGCGGGACCGGTACGGCTTCGCCTTGCGCCGCCTGTTCGACCTGGTCTCCCGGGTCTACCGCGGGGGCGGCTTCACCAAGGACGCGATCTATCTGCAGGGGCTGGTGAAGACCTTGGAGGTGCTGCCGAAGCAAGACGATCTGGGCGGGGTCTTCGTGGGGAAGATCGGCTTCGAGCACATATCTTTGATCCGGGAGCTGCAGTGGCGCCTGGTCCTCGAGCCGGCCCCGTTTCTGCCGCGCTTTCTGGGCTTCCCCCAAGCCCGGGCCACCATGGAGAGGCTGCGGCAAGGGATCGACGTACTCGAGCTGCTGGAGCTAAACGAAGGGGTCTAGGTGTCCCGGCTCAGGTGCTGGGCCAGGCGCTTCTCCAGGGCGGCGATCACCTTTCCGGTCAGGTTCACTCCGTACAGCTTCTCCATCCCTTCGAGCCCACCGGGGCAGAACACGTTGATCTCCATCAGTTTAGGCCCCACCAGATCCAGGCCCACTAAAAACATGCCGTCTCGGACCAGTTTGTCCTTGACCTGGGCCACCACTCCCAGCATCTCTTCGGTCACCTCGGCGGCCTCGATCCGGCCCCCCGCGTGCATGTTCGAGCGGATGTCGTCGCTTGCGTTGCGCCGACGAAATGCGGCGTACCGACCTTTCGCCATCAGCGGCTCACCGTCCATCAGGAACAGACGAACGTCGCCGGCCTGAGCCTCGGGCAGATACTCTTGGGCGATCAGGTAGCCTTCAGCCGAGAGCGACTCGACCAGTTGGTTCAGGTTGTAGGCGCTACCCTTTTTTACGATGAACACCCGCTCGCCCCCGCTGCCCTGCACCGGCTTGAGGATCAGGTCCTGGTGGCTCTCTTCGGCGAAGCGGCGCACCTCGCTCAGGCTGCGGGTGACGATGGTCCGGGGGCGGACCTCGGACGGAAAGCCTTGCAGATAGATCTTGCTGGTGGCTTTGGCCAGGCCGTCGGGGTCGTTGAGGACCAGAACGCCGCACTCTTTGGCCAGGCGGCCGAAGGTCACTCCGGCGGTGGGGGCCCAGGTCCGGTCTCGACCGTACTTGGCTGGGTTGTCCCGCAAAAGTACGAGGTCTTCGGCCTCGAGTCGCAGCCGCTCGAGCTTGGGGGTCTCCAGCAGCTCTTTGAGGTAGACGGCGCTGCTCTTGTAGTGCTGACGCTGGACCCCTCGGACCTCGACCCACAGGCGATCGTCGGCGCCCAAGGTGAAGTCGCCGGGCTGGCACAGCCAGACCTCGTGCCCCCGCAGGGTAGCCTCCCGAGCTAACCGTATGGTGGTGTGGCGCGCCACCTTCTTCTCGTAGTCGGTGATCACAACGAAGAGCCTCACGCTCGTTTCCCTCGCAGTCCTAAGAATTTCCCGATCCGATCGAGCTTCGAGCGCCGGGGTAGCCATTCCACTCCGTCTCGCTGCTCTTCGTTGGCCATCCAGGAG
>CAZDLH010000200.1:0-5429 GCA_964505925.1 uncultured Burkholderiales bacterium | reverse complement strand
CGACCAGATCACCAACTACGGTACCCAGGCCAGAGTCTTTCTACCGAAATAGCAACCCGATCCAAGAAGAGCCGACACTCGGCTCTTTTTGCTTTGTCTTGGACCGATAAGGTGTGTAAAGGACTACCGAAACTCCGTCGGCCAGCTCGTTCGGAACGAAATGCCGAGCACCGGAGGGAGGGCCTACCTAACAGGTTAGCCAATTGAGTCCCGAGTCTTTGTGCGCTGAGAAGCTTTAGGCGGTCGACCCCTGGGAACTTTAGCTCTGGAGCGAGGTCCTATACCCACGCCGCTGCGATGGGGAGAATATCGAGTATATGGGAAGCGAAACAGGGGGTTTGACCAGGCTCGGACGCAAGCGAGCCTCGGCTCGGGCGACGATCATCCCCACGGCGATCTTTGTGGCGATGTTCGTACTGTTAACGGCCACCATCTTGATCGCGAACGTGTCTTACAGTTTCGGATTATCGCTGCGCTCCGTCGAAACCACGGAGTCTAGATATCTGAGTTTCGCTGCGGTGAATGAACTGCTCTCCGATCTCAACGGGGGGGCTCTGGAGCCGGACACCTTTACCGAGGCTCGGCCTCGTAGTTCGCAAACCGGGGGCTATACCACCGAAGCCTGGGTGGAATCGATGGACCGAGAGAGCTCGCTTATATTGGTGGTGGCTCGGACCTATAGGCAAAGCGGCAGCCGTCCGGAGGCCGTGAGCAGGTTGGCGAACTACTCCGAGTTCACTCACACTCGGGTGTACGCCAACGTAACCGACACGGACACCAGCACGCCCAACCCTATATACTTTTCAGACCTCAACGGCGGAGATAGTTGGGAACGTCTACCGAACATCCCGAGGGTGAGGTACGACCGGTCCGGACGACTCGAGGTAAAGGAAGGGGAGTGGGCAGGGGCGATCCCGTTTGTGACCGGCGCCCCCGACGGCTCGGTCTTCGCACTCTACGCTCCGGTGCTCGACGGCTGGGGTGACGAGCCTTCTTCAGGGAATTTTCACGGAGTCCCGATGACGAAGCGGTGGGGAGAGTTCGCCCTGAAGACCATCGTGAGCGGTAGCCGCCAGGGGTTGACCATCGGGGATCTCGCACCGATTCCTCAGATCCTCGTCTCCCACGTCGAACGTGTAACCCTCAGCGAAGGGGCGACCCTAATGCGGTATTCGCACGAGAGTGGTCAATGGTCTGCTCTACCGCCGGCAGAGGAAGCGCGATACAGCGACGGCGGCTTCATTCGAGAGCCGGGCAACTATCATATTCAAGGGGTGGCGGGGCCTCCGGTCGCCAACGAGGGTAGCGTCTCTTTGCCGCTCTTTCGTAAGGGTCACGACTCCATCTACCGTTACGACTTTCAAGCCGAGGACTGGGAGGTCTTGACGCCCCCGGGGATCGACGTAATGCTGCTGGCGAGCGACGAGAAGGGGACCCTCTACACCCAGACAGGGGAGCTACGGCCGGTGGGGCTGCTCACCTTGCTCGACATCCTCTTGGGAGACCTTATAGGTCTTAGGCCCAACACTGCCACCTCGAAGATCCATCGGTTTGCCGATGGCGAGTGGCACGAGGTTCCCGACCCGCCCGCCCGCTTTTTTCGAAGGTCCGGTGAGCTCGTGGAGAGAGCCTATTCCGGCCGGAGAGGACCCGTTCTAGGGGCCATGGTGGGAGGCAAAGATGGGGAGCTGTACGTGACTAACCGGCCATCGGATTCCGGCTTGGTGGACACAGTGTACAGGTTTAGCGACGGGGCTTGGGAGGTCGTACCTTCCCCCCCGGGGACCTATCACGACCGTTCGGGTCAGCAGGTGGAGACCGATGAGCTCCCCTCACGGATCGAACTGGGTATGGGCGCCGGGGGGCAGCTCGTCTTTCGTGTGCCGAGCACGAACTTTCTCGATAGTATCTTCGTGCAGAGCGAGGGAGATAGGGATAGGTACGACCTTTTGCCGCCGGTCCACACGGCCGGCTCTCCGTTCGAGGACACTTTGTCCCAGATGTCCGTGGGGAATCGTCAGGGCGATAACGGGCTCGGCTCCTATAGAGTGAGGGCGACCTACTTTGGGAACTCTCGTTGAACTGCGGCCGGGTCACACACAGATGTTAAGGCAGCCCAGCAGAGGCTTCAGCATGATCGAGCTTCTGTTCGCGCTGCTGATCCTGACCATCGTGATCCTAGGGATGGTTGGGGTCCTGGCTTCACTGCTTCGATACCAGTCCGACGGACGTAACTATGAGAAGGTAGGGATCGCCGGGGGTATCGTTTTTGGTCAGGCCGGCCTAGCGCTGTCGGAGAACTTTGAAAGACCGCTCGTTCCCGATCTGTTCGAAGCGGGGCGCCAGCCGCTCTCGGAGATCGAGGGGCTGAGCTTCGAAGTGGTCGAGACGAGGGAGAGAGACGACCTCAAGCGGGTAGACCTCACTATCTTCTGGGCCGACGAGAGCGGAGCCCAGCGGGAGAAGACTATGTCGACGAAGTTTCTAAAGGAAGATTAGCTGGTGAGGTCGAGCAAGGTGGGTGCGACCCTCCTCGAGGTCGTGGTCGTGGGTTCGGTATTTTTCGTTGTCATGACCGCGCTCATCGCGATCTTTCAGGCCACCGTCAAGGTGCAGCGCCACATCGAACTGAGGAGCGATCTCGACCGCACCTTCTTGGTCGCGGCACGCCACCTAGACGCCTCTTTGAGGTCGTCGCGCTTGGTCGCTCCCACTTGGTCGGAGCCGGAGCGAAGTTCCCGTCTGGAGTTAGAGCCGCTGGTTCTGGGCCCTGAGGGCGAACCGGTGGTGACCGCTGAGGGTTGGCCGGAGCTGGGGCCTCCCTTCACCATCGAGTTTCAGGCCGAATCGGGAGAGCTGGTTAGGATCGATACCGCCCGACGAGTTCTCGCTCGCCTCGGAGACGAGGGGGAGGTCACTTTCCTCCGACCTAATAAGGGTCTACTCGAGATGCGATTGCACCTGGAGATGGTAGGGGCCCAGGGGACGCGCACCTCGCGCACGACAGACCTTCAGTTTCGCCTGTTCAATCAGTGAAAACAGTTCGAGAAAACAGCAGCCCGACTCGGGTAGAGCCCTTCAGTAATCGCGATCTGCACCTGTGGTCGATGCAGCTACATACGATGCTGTCCGCCGGGGTTCCCTTGCTGGTAGCGCTGGAGTCGCTGGCTAGAAGCGAGCTGCCCCGAGTGGCTCCGACCTGTTCGCTTCTGGCCGCACTGCTGACCCAGGGCAGTTCCCTATCAAAGGCCTGCTCTCGCCTTAAGACAGCCTTTCAGCCGTTCGTCGTACATCTGCTCTCCATCGGGGAGAGCTCCGGGAAGCTCGTCACTGTCTTGGAACGCATCTCTCTTAGAGCTGCTCGGCGCGAAAAGATGGAGCAGACCATCATGAAAGCGCTAGCATACCCGGCTTTCCTCTCCTTGGTCTCTTTGGGAATGGCCTTCTTCATGGCCTTCCATATGTTGCCCAAGCTCCTACCCTTCTTGATTGGATTAGAGATCGAGCTGCCCAAGGCTACCGTAGCACTCATCTGGGGGACCGAGCTCCTGGCGCCGTTTCTGCTGGTCGTTACGGTGGTAGCGGTCAGCTCGGGACGCCTGCTGCTGACGGGTTCTGCGCCTTGGCTTCAGAGGCTGCGGGAGTGGTGGGTCTACGAGGTTCCGCTGTTTGGATCGGTCAACCGAAGCCGGGTCTATGCAGAGATGCTCAGAGACCTACAGCTCTTGACGGAGGCGGGCTGCCCTCTCGTACAGAGCCTCAAAAGTCTCAGTGTGCCGTGGCCTCGGCTCCACGCTCGGTTACAGAGCTGTGTTCGGTATATCGCCGAAGACGGGATGTCGCTCAGCGAGGCGATCGAAGCGAGCGATCTTTTCCCCCGAGGCTTTCTTCTCCCCATAGCCTCTGGCGAGGAGATCGGTAATCTGCCCCACATTTTCCAGTGTTTGGCCGATGAGCTCGAACGGGAGACCGCCTGGAGGGTCACTCGAGCGGTGGCCGTTATCGAACCCACCATCTTTTTGCTGATGGGTCTGGTCGTGGGCTTTATCGTCTTGGCTACGTTCCTACCGTTCTATAGCCTCGCCACCGTTGCGGTCTAGAGGCGGGCCGAACGCGAAAAGGCGGACCGTACGGTCCGCCTTTTTAGCGAATCTTTCGACTTCGATTACAGGGACTTGCGAAGGACGTTGACCAGAACGCCCCCGGCCACTCCGGTGACCGCACCGACGGCGGCTCCGCCGACCACTGAGCCGATGAAGCTCGGACCTACGTTCACCTCTCGGGTTTCGGTGTCGACCTTCACTCTGCCGAAGAGGTTTCGGGCGGGCACCTGGACCGTGATCTCTTCGGGGTTGAGGTTTTCGGTTCCCCGATAGCCCTCCCGGGCGAGTCGATCGAAGCGGCCGCGATTCATCAGGTCTGCGACCCCTTCGGCGTTCGAAGGAGGCTGGTTGCCGTCGCTGTTCGGGATGTAGAAGCCCGGGCCGGAGGGGACCTGCCCGATGACCTTGGTCTCCGGAGTGGGGAGGGACTGGGTCTGAAACTTGACGGTGTTGGACTGCAAGACCGAGGAGAGAGCACCGGCTCCTGCGCCGATCACGGCTCCCGCTCCACCCATGGTCAAGAGAACTCTGTTGTCCCCTTCGGTCTCCCGGGGAACAGCTCCGTTGTACTCTTTATTCATCACCCGGCGAAGGCCCACAGTGGCTAGTCCCACGCCTGCCCCGATGCCGGCGCCGGCCACCATCCCCAGGGCCCCTGAAAGAGCGATGTTGGTGGTGTTGGTACCGATGGCCTGGCGGGTGGTGTACTCTCCGACCTTTTCGCTACCGAGGGTCCGGCGGGTGATATCCACATCCCAACCGTCGGGGGCGCCGCTCGGGGGGCCGACCTCGAAGACGCTGATGTCGAAGCCCGGACCCCGCAGCGTGGGTTGAGTGATGTCGTGGACCGTCTCTCGGATCTCTGCGGTGGCCGGACCAGCGGTGACCGCCTTGAGGGTTCCGTACGCTCCGCCCAGAACAGCTCCGCCCGCTGTGGAGGCGAGCATGACGTCCTTGTTCGACACATCTTGGAAGGTGGGAGGCTTCAGGGCCGCCTGCTCGTCTAGGCTCGAAAGCCCTTTGCCGACTTCGACGGTATCGGAGTGGATCCGGCCCAACTCCAGATCGACGCGCGTGGCCTCTTCACGACCCTTCTCGACCGGCGTGAAGTCGCTCTCGGTTTTCAGGTTGTCTCGGAAAAAGCGGTTGGCTGATGTGAAAGCATTGCTGATGTTCATGTGCGTTCCCTTTAGAGTCTATTCTAGACTTCTCGAGTATAGATGCTCGGTCTTAAATAAGGCTGAAGGCCCTAGTATCTGCTGCCTCCCCGACGGGCTCCGCCGGATCCGCTGCCGCCGCCGTAGTTGCTGCCCCCTCGGCGGGGAG
>CAZDLH010000199.1:0-5465 GCA_964505925.1 uncultured Burkholderiales bacterium | reverse complement strand
CTGGTGCAGCAGTTTTGCTAGATGGACGCGGTTGCGTTCACCGCCGGACAGCTCTCCGACCTTCTTCTGCTGGTCCGAACCGCTAAAGTTGAAGCGCGCTGCGTAGGCTCGAGCGGATACCGTCTTGTTCCCGAGTTTGATCTCGTCGAGTCCGTCGGAGATCTCCTCCCAGACCGCTCGCTCTCCTTTGAGGTGCTCTCGGGTCTGATCCACGTAAGCGAGCTCTACCGTCTCCCCGATCCGGATGGTGCCGGAGTCGGGCTGCTCATGGCCAACGACCATGCGGAACAGAGTCGTTTTGCCTGCTCCGTTGGGGCCGATGATACCGACGATACCGCCTCGGGGGAGGCTGAAGCTCAGGTCCTTGATGAGAACTTTGTCGCCGAACGCTTTGTTGACGTTCTCAAACTCGACCACCAGGTTGCCGAGCTCCGAACCGGGAGGGATGACCAAGCTGTTCTCGGGACGGTCGTCGTCGGACCGAGCTTTGCTCAGGATCTCCTCGTATCGTTTGAGTCGCGCCTTGTTCCTCTGGCGGCGGTCGCCGGAGGACATCTGAGCCCAGCGAAGTTCTCGCTTGAGCTGTCTACGTAGCGCGCTTTCGGTCTTCTCTTTCTGGGAGAGCTGTTTTTCTTTCTGCTCGACCCAAGAGGAGTAGTTGCCCTTCCAAGGGTAGCCGTGACCGTTGTCCATCTCCAGGATCCAAGCTGCGGCTTGGTCTAAAAAGTAGCGGTCGTGAGTGATGAAGACCACGGTCCCTTCGTAGTCGACGAGGTGGTTCTGAAGCCAGGCTACCGACTCGGCGTCCAGATGGTTGGTGGGCTCGTCGAGTAGTAGGAGATCGGGCTTCTGGAGCAGCACCTTGCAGAGCGCGACCCTGCGCTTCTCTCCACCGGAGAGGTGCTCCACACCTTCGTCGAGAGTGGGTAGATGCATGGCCTGGGCGGCCATCTCAATGAAGCGGTCGATCTCCCAACCGCCTTGGGTTTCGATCTCGTCTTGCACCTTACCCATTCGGTCCAAGAGCTTCTCCATCTCATCGGGGTCGGTCACCTCGGCGAGCTGGGCGTTGATCTTATCGAAATCGTCGAGTAGGGCGACCAGTTCTACGGCGCCCGCCCGGATGTTCTCGCGGACGGTCTTGTCCGGGTCGAGCGTGGGCTCTTGCGAGACGTAGCCGATGGTCGTTCCGGGGGCGGGTTCAGCGTGACCTTCGAAATCTTTGTCGACGCCCGCCATGATACGCAGCACCGTCGATTTACCCGCCCCGTTAGCTCCGAGTACCCCGATCTTTGCGCCGGGGAAGAAGGAGAGATTGATCCCTTTGAGGATCTTCTTGTGATCGATGGTCTTCTCGAGACCATGCATTGTGAATATGAACTGACCTGACATGCCAGGCAGGTTCAAGTCTGGGGGGCGGATCCCTCTTCAGCGGGTCTGGACGGAAGGTTCAGCGGATCCCGTAGAACTGCTTCCATTCCGTCTCTAGTTCGGACACGCTCCGGTTCAGGGCTGCACGCATGGCCTCGTCGACCGAGCGGTTCGGAGCTTCTCGGAGGATCCGCGCCACAGCGTCCCGGCCGTACTTCGCCTGGATGAACGAAACGATGGACGACAAGATATTGCCGAAGTCCCGGTAGGAGTCCACGTCGTCGTTGTTGCGTTCGGCAGTCATGGCGGCCCAAGAGGCGTCGGGGCTATAGTAGCCTTTGAGGTAGGCGCGATAGTCCTCTACACCCATCTGTGAGGTCGGCGGCAGCACCGACTGCTCGATGTTCTCGGCGATGGCCTCGAGAAACCAGAGCCAGCCGGCTCGATCGACTCGCTGGAAGGCGAAGAGGTGGTTCATCTCGTGCCGCGCCGTGGCTTCGAGCTCCCAGGGGCGATAGGGGGTGGCTTGCTGCTGACTACCTAGGTTGACGACGCAGATGTTGGTACCGGACAGCGCCACTCCTGCGGCCCTCGTACTGCGGCTGAGTCGCGCAGCAAACTTCGGATGGGTGTGGGCGGGTTCGGCCATCGGGAAGAAGTAGAACTCTAAAGGTCCCGTCGCGCGAAAGCCCATGAAGGCGGCGTTGGCCTCGTAGGACGCATCGAGACCGTCCACGATGGGGGCGATGTACTCCAGGTCTCCGGCTCGAACCCATGCTTTACAGGTGCGAGTGGTCTTGGCGTACCAGTCGTCTCCGTTGAGGCCCTCGACGGTCCCTAGGGCGGTCCAGCCGGCGGGCGCTCTGCGACGGTTGGCCTCCGATGGAAGAGCCAACATGGCGTGGAGCAGTACGATACAAAGACATGCAGTGAAACGCTTCATGCTTCCGGGGTCCCCCCTCCTGTGCGGCCTCGCTGACGGCGGTCACCGTGGCGCGCGGCGGTGGCCAGAACGCTCAGCGAACGCTTGTGCTGGCCGTCGATCAAGATCTCTACCGAATAGGCTCCCGGGCGCTCGAGCATCACCTGTTGAAGCGGGAGTACGAGAGGCAAGATAAGGTTCTCGCCGGGGCGGCCCTTGCCCGAGTCTGAGGCGACGTGGAAATCGGCGGTGACGTGGCCGAACTGCCGACCGTCCTCGTCGATCAGAACCACCTGGAGGCTGTGCTCGGAGTTCATCTCGGTGGGGTGAATCTCGAAGAGCAGGGCCAGTGAAACGCCTAGATTGGCCGGGTACTCTTCCCGCCAGAGGCGATTGATACCCCCGCCGAGCACGTGGAGAAGCCCCTCCCGCACCGAAGCGTAGTCGCAGAGCATGGCATCGATCTTCATATCCGTATGCCGTTCCCGTCCGGCCTAGAAGGATCCTTCACTGGGCCTTGGAACGGCCCGGCATGGGTAGTTCTACACTCCACGTCGGTCATCGCGTCTACGTTGCGGCGGAACCGCACCTCGGTCTCGGGACCGTGAAGTTCCGGATGGGCAAGCGGCTGACCGTGTCCTTCGAGCGGATGGAGGTGGAGCGGGTCTACAGCGTCGACAGCGAGGCCCTGACCCGCTATCGTCCCCGACCGGGCGACAGGGTGCGCTTAGACTCCGGGCGGGAACGCCAAGTGCTCGCGGTGGACGAGGCCGACGGCGTGTTGAACCTGACCTTGGACGACGGGAGCAGCATCACCGAAGCCCAGCTGCATTTCGATACGGAGCTATCGGACCCGTTCGCAGAGTTGAGTCGGACCCAGGTCGGGCCGCCGGCGAACTTTAAGCGCCGTCTGGAGAGCTACGAGTTCGCCTCTTTCGGCCGGCGCCAAGAGCTGCGAGGTCTGGGAGCGGCCCGAGTCCAGCTCCTCCCGCACCAGCTGTATGTAGCCGAACGGGTCGCAGGGATGGAGCGACCCAGGGTGCTGCTCGCCGACGAGGTGGGCTTAGGCAAGACCATCGAGGCCGGACTGACCGCCGTCAGGATGGCGGCTCTGGGCCGAGCGCGCTCGCTGCTGGTGGTGGCGCCGCGCGCTCTGACCGGGCAGTGGCTGGCGGAGTTCTACCGCCGCTTCGCCCGCCCGTTGACCCTCTTCGATCCGGAGGTGGACGAGCCCGCCGAAGACCTGTTGGTGGCCCTCGAAGATCTAGACGAAGTGCCTCGAAATTTAACCCGCGACCTGCTGGTGGTCGATGAAGCGCACCGGGCGGTCGGCCCCATTTTGAGCCGGCTGGTCGAGGGGAGCCGGGCTGTGCTCTTTTTGACCGCGACACCGTCCTTGGTCGGGACTGTTCGGGAGCGGGCGCCAGACCGCCCGGAGCCCCTCCGAGAACCCAGCGCCGAGCCTGGAGAGCTGGAGGGGCAGCCGGCCACCGAAGCCTCGGGTGGCGAGCGGGGAGACGGGGGCGATACCGCTGGCCAAAGCGAGGGGACCGCGGAGCCCCAGAGTACGGTCACGGACGGGCTGAGCCAGCTCTTGAGGCTGTTGGACCCCCTTCGCTATCGGGATACCCTTCAGCTCCTCGAGTCGTCCGTGCGGTGGCAACGGGCGGCGGCCCTCGCTCGGGAGCTCGAGCTGGGCGTCCCGTTAGACGAGCTGGAGCCGCGCCTGGTAGAGTACTTCCCCCAGAGTCGAGAGCGTCGCCAACTGTTGGAGCGGCAGGACCGCGACGAGCTCGTCGTGCGCCTCGCCGACCGCCACGGGCTGGGGCGGAGCCTCGTGAGAAATCGAAGAGCCCGGCTGTCGAATCTGTTTCCTGGACGCGACCTTCGGGTGGTGCCCGCGAGCGGCTCCCAAGACAGAGAGCAGAATCTGTTGGGGCTGCTGAGGGCCCTGGCCCAGCAGGAGAAGAAGGCCCTGGTGATGGTGCGCTCACCGGACCAGGTTCGCTCGTGGTGGGACCTGCTTCGCTCTGAGACGAGGCTGCGGGTAGCCCGGTTCGACGAATCGATGTCGCTGTTGGAGCGGGACCGCCAAGCTGCTTGGTTTAATCGTCCGCCCGACGATCGGGTGAACGGGCCCGGAGCCGAGGTCTTGATCTGCTCGGAGATAGGCGGGGAGGGGCGAAACTTCCAAGCTGCGCATCACCTGGTGCTGTTGGACCTACCCCAGGACCCGGACCGCTTAGAGCAGAGGATCGGTCGCTTGGACCGGATCGGGCAGCTTCATCGGGTCCAGGTCCACGTGCTGCTGGACGGCACTCCCCAGCTCGAGGTGCGGTTGGCTTGGCTCGACGCAGGGCTAGGCGCTTTCGAACGCCCTTTGGCCGAGGCGCGGTCGTTGCTGTTGCGGTATCGAAGCGAGCTCGACGAGTGGGAACAGCAGGGAGCCGACGATAGGTTCGACTCCTGGTGCCGGCGAGTGCGGGAGGAGGCCGACCGCCAGAGGGCGCTGGCCGAGGAGTCGGTGGACCCACTGGTGGACCGCCTCTCGTTTCAGCCCGCCGTAGGGGAGAGTCTGGTGGCCCAGGCTGAGGCCGAGCAGTCGGAATGTCGAGAGCGCTTGCAGAGCCTTCTACCGGAGCTATGGGATTCGTTGGGGATCTCTTTCGAGCCGACCAAAGAGGACGGGATCGGTCGACTGCGGCCCAGCGAGATGATGTTCATCGAGGCGCTGCCGGGCCTCCCAGAAGAGGGTCTGTCGCTGACCTTCGACCGGCACATCGCCAACCGACGCGAGGAGATCGAATTTCTACACTTCGAGCATCGCCTGGTGCAAGGGACCCTCGAGATGGTCCTAGACGAGGGCGTGGGTCGGGCGACCGCCGCCCGCTGGCGCGGAGCGCCCCGAACCACGGTCTTGTTCCAGCTTCTATGGGTGCTGGAGGTGGCCGGCGGCGAGGACTCCCCCGCGGTCCGTTTTCTGCCCACCGCGAGCCGAACGGTGACGGTAGACCATGAACTGCGAGCCGCCTTAGGCTCGGTGCTACCCGAGGCCGAGCCGGGCGCTGCGGGCCAGACCGAGCTCCCCGAAGAGGGGCTCGAGCGCCTCTCCGAGGACGTCGTCACGGTTCTACTGCAACGTACGGGCAACCACCGAGAAGAGATCGTCGAG
>CAZDLH010000198.1:0-5469 GCA_964505925.1 uncultured Burkholderiales bacterium | reverse complement strand
GTGATGGCCGTGTTCTTCGCCAGGATCGTGATCCCGCGCTCCCGCTCTAGATCGCTGCTATCCATAACCCGCTCGTCGATCTTTTGGCCGGGGCGGAATACGCCGGACTGTTTGAGCAGACCGTCGACGAGGGTGGTTTTTCCGTGGTCGATGTGGGCGATGATGGCGACGTTGCGTAATTGGCGAGACATGAAACTCCTTGAAACGAAACACGAAAGACTTGTTGCGACCGTTGCGAGGTACGGTTTGCCGCACAATGCCGCGCGGCACTATAGCACTCCTCGGCCGAGCTGTATAGTACTAGAGCTAACCTTTCGCAGCTCGGATCGCGCTTAGGTAGCCCTAATCTGTTTGCTAGGCCAGCCTAGTTTTGTCTTGACTCCGGCTCCCGTTGACTCTATAGTCGGCCAAGATAAAAGAGCCATCTTTCCAGCGTATCGTACGCCGTCGAGGAGGCTCGAGGGCGTGGAGCTTCGGCCCTGGGAGCCGAAGGCGCAGTCGAACGGGAAGGCCAGGATTGGTACGGTAGGCGGATTGAGTAGAACGAGTCAGCGCGACTCCCGGCGCAGGGCCGAGATCGAAGTAGCCGAGCGCCTTTTGATGGCGGTGGCCCGGGAAGGGTTGGTGCCCACCGAGCAGCAGGCCACAGGGCTTTTGTTGGCCACTCCCAGCGGGCTGATCTGGGCGCCGGTGGCCCGCTACCACTGCATGGCGCGATTCGATCTGGCCGGACTGCCCCGGGAGCTCAACGACGGTAAGGAGATCGCCACCGTCGAAGAGCTGCTGGGCCGCCTTCTACCGGAGCTTGCCGAGGATCGCCGGCGGGAGCTCACCGAGGAGCTGTCCGGTGGGCGCGATAAGGTAGCCTTATCCCTAGAAGCTCTGGAGCGTTTCGGGTCGGGGGAGGTCGGCGAAGGGAGCTTAGCCGACTGGGAGGGGCGGGTGTGGCTAGGGCACCCGCTGCACCCGGGTTTCGGACTGCGCCGGGGGGTGACCGAGGCCGAGCACCGCGCCTACGGCCCGGAGTGGCAGGCACAGCTGTGCTTGCCGCTGCTGGAGATCCCCCGAGACCAGTGCTTCTCGGTGGGCTCCTTCCACGAGACCTTTCAGCGCCTGTTTCCGAGCCTGGGTGCGAGCTGCCCCCAGGACCGGGTCCTGCTGCCGGTGCACCCCTGGCAGGCCGAGCGGGACCTGCCGACGCGCTTCGCATCGCGCTTCGCTTCCGGAGATTGGCGCATCCACGAGGCCACCGTCCCAGCCCGACCCACCATGAGCTTCCGGAGCGTGATTCTGCAGACGGAGATCGACGAGCCCTGGCACCTGAAGCTGCCAGTAAACGTTCAGACCACCGGCGCGGTGCGTACGGTTTCGGTGGCGGCGGCCCAGAACGGACCTAGGGTTAGCGCTTTCTTGAAGGCCTTCGTGCAGAGCGGGTACGCCCGAGACAGCCGTCTTTTCGAGCGATTTCACCTGATGTACGAGGAGGCCGCTTTCTATCTGGACGGGTCGGCCTCCGAAGAGAGCCGATTTCTGGCGGGTCTCCTTCGCCGGGGGGTCCCGGTTGAGGGGGCGCAGCGCTGCTTCGTGGTGCCGGTGGCGGCCTTGATGGAGCCTCGGGAGAGCCCGCTTTTCGTGCGCCTAGCCGAAGCCTACGGGCTGCGTCACTCCTCGCTATGGACGCTCTACCTGGCTTCGCTGCTGCGCCCGCTGGCCATTTTGACCGGGCGGTTCGGGATCTGCTTGGAAGCCCACCCCCAGAACCTGCTGGTAGAGTTTCGCGGCGAACTGGGGCGACCGCCGAAGATCCACTTCTGGTATCGGGACTTCGGGGGGATCCGCTTCCACGAAGGGCGCCTGCGGGAGGCTTTGGCTCAGGAGCCGGAGCTCGCCGAGCTGAAGCCGCCGGAGTTCTGGCCCGGCTCGGCCACCACCACCGACTGCTTCCGGGAGGCGAGCTCGAAGTTCATTTACAGCGTGCTGCAGAACCATCTGGGCGAGCTCATCCGGGCTGTGGTGCGCCGACCGGAGACCCCCACCGAAAGACGGTACTGGGCGGCGGTGGCCGAAGAGCTGGCTCGGCTCACCGAAGAGATGGGACCGGAGCTAGCAGAGCGGGTCTTCGCTCCGCGCTGGGACTTGAAGGCCATGTGGACCATGCGGGTGGACCAGGCGGTCACCGAGTACACCTTCGCACCGGTGGTGAACCCGCTCTTGCCGGATCCCCCGGCGCAGCCCCCGGGCGAGATCCAGGAGCGGTCCCGCGACCAGACCCCCACCGAGGCCTCACCTAGATGACGGCCTACGCGAAGCTGCTAGACGAGTTCGCCGCCTTGGACACCCCCTGGGTCGAAGGGCTCGAGGAGTACCGGACCGCCGCCTGCGCCCGGACGGCAGAGCGCTTTCTTCAGGCCCTGTACCGAGAGGGGATGCTGGGCGCCCCCAGCGCTACCGCCGACCCGGGAGAGCTGGTCTGGCAGAACGGGTCCGAGCGGCTCGAAGTTCAGGCCGAGCTGTGCGGCGCGGGCGACCGACTACGGCTGAGCGATGCCTCGAGCTGGGCCGGTACAACGGAGCAGCAGGGGCGCGGTTTGGAACGGATGGTGGCCCGCGCCGCCGCTCTATCCGGTGCGGCCTGGAGCTCGGCGTGGCAGGCCCTCCTCGAGGAGCTCCAGCAGGGAGCCGCGGTGCAGGCCGCCGCCTACGCTGCGGCCCGTCATCGCCCCGCCCCCTCCAGCTGCGCTGATTTTGAAGCCTGGACCCCCGAGGGGCACAACCTGCACCCCGGAGCCAAGACCCGGGCCGGTTTTACCGCAGCCGAGATGGTGGCCTACGCACCGGACTTCGCCCAGCACACCGAGGTGCCGTGGATCGAGATCGACGCCGAGCTGATCTCGGCCTGGGGCTCGATGCCGGATCTGTTTCGGGGCCCGAACCGCCGCTGGTGCCTACCCGTTCACCCGTGGCAGCTCCAGCGGGTGCTGCCGGAGGTGTACGCCCCGGAGTTCGCCTCCGGCCGGCTGTTGGTGTCGCCCCGGGGTCCGGTTCGGGCCGCCATCGGCTCTAGTTTGCGGACCCTCACCCCGGAGGCCGACGAGCTTCCGGTTCTCAAGCTAGCGGTGGGGGCTCTGATGACCTCGTCGGACCGCTCCATCAGCGCCCACACCGCCCGCCAAGGGCCGATCTATACCGCCTGCCTAGAGCGCATCTTCGAGCGCGAGCACGGTTTCGCAGGGCGAGTCGATTTCGCACCCGAGCCGGGCGGCTTAGCCTTCGTCGGCGACTTCGACTCCGAGCAGCGTCAGCGGCGGGCGCGGAACCTGACGCTGGTGCTGCGCCGCCGCTCGACGGCTCCCCCGGGCCTGCTCCCGGTGGCCTGCTCGGCGCTGCCGCAGCCTCGGCTCCATCGCCCCGGCACCTACTTCGACGAGTTCTTCGCCCGGGGGGACGGCCCGATGGCCTGCTTCGAGCGATATCTAGAGCTGCTGATCCCCTTCCATCTTCGCCTCTACGCCAAGTACGGGCTGGCCCTGGAGGCGCACCTGCAGAACTGCACCGTACTGTGGTCGGACAAGGGTCCCGAGCAGCTCTGGGTGCGGGACTGGGGAGGGCTCCGCGCGGTGACCCGATCGCTTGCGGATTGGGCGCCGGACCTAGCGGCTCAGCTCCATCCCGGTTCGGTCACCTACGCCGATCGGGCCACCGCCCAGTCGAAGCTGGTGGCCTGCCTGTACAGCAACCACCTGACCGAAGTGGTGGTGGGGGTCGGTCGGGCTTTCGGGTTAGCCGAAGATCGGCTCTGGCGGATAGTGGCGCAAGTGAGCGCGAGGGCGCTCGAGCCGCTGCGGCGCGAACACCCGTTCTTGGGTGAGCCGCTGGCGGTGCAGATCCTGACCGAAGACTGGTGGGTGAAGGGGCTCTTAGGGCTACGCCTAGGGGCCGAGGGCGAGGGCTACGCTCGCCGCCGCAACCCGCTGCAACCCCATCTGGCTATCGCCCACTAGACGAGGGGGAGTGGACCGCGCGCGGGGGGCAGGCCGGGGAGCGGGCGCTCCCGAGCCTGCTCTCCTGCTATCCGCCGACCGAGGAGATCGTCAGGTCGGGCATATCGGTGCCCAGATTCTCGGCCACGGCTTGGAGCTTGGCGCGCTCGATATCGACCACCCGATCGTCGGCGTTGGCCACCGCGGCGAGGTAGGTCATGATCTCGCGCTTGCCCTCCGGCTCGATGAGCTCTTTCACCATTCCGGCTAGTTCGCCGGCTTGGGGGAGGTCGTCGACCCCCTCTAGGAGAGTCTCGAAGTACAGGGTCGAGAAGCCTGGGAACATGCGTGTTCCTTCTATCGAGGCGACCCTCTTTTCGCGTTCGTCGATCTCTCCATCGGAGGTGATCAAGAGCGCTGCGAGCATAGCGGCAACGGCGGGGATATCGGCTTTAAGTTCCACAGATTGTCTCCTTCATAAAGAGGGGGTTTCCGTAGGGCACTTAGTCGTCGAGCCGAGTCTCCCTGCGTGGGATATCGGTGGAACGAGAGAGAAGGTCGACGACTTCGGGGCCCCGGTTTCTATTCGGACGGTTACAGCCCGCGTCGGGGCACTATCCGCTGCTCCTGGCGCACCTTGACCACGCTGCGGGGGGGGAGGTAGCCGCTCAGATTCGCCAGACTGTAGACCAGCGTGTCGCGACCTACTAGGGTGCCGGGGTTGGTCACACTGTTGCAGCCCAGCGAGACTCCGTTACCCAGGATCGCTCCGAATTTGCGGATCCCGGTCTGGTAGGAGCGGCCCTCGATGCGCACGACCAGGCCTTCCTTACTCATGTCGACTCGGACGTTCGCGCATTTCGTACCGGCGCCCAGATTCACATCCCGGCCCAGGATGGAGTCGCCCACGTAGGCGAAGTGGGCCGCTTTGGCCCCGGGTAGGAGCAGCGAGTGCTTCACCTCGGTGTCGTGGCCGACCACCGCCTCGGCTCCCACGTAGACGTCGCCACGGATGTAGGCGCCGAAGCGCACCTCGGCCCCAGCAGCGATGTAGGTCGGGCCAGCGATGAAAGTGTTCTCTTCGATGAGCGCGCCCTCTTCGATATGGACGGCGCCTTTGATCACTGCGGAGTCGGGTAGGTCGGCGGGCAAAGAGGGCCCCACCTCCTCGAGCAGGGCGGCCATGCGGGTCTTGAGGCTCACGAGGATCTCCCAAGGGAGCTCGCAGCCCGCCATAAATCGGCTCTCGGGCTGCTCGAGGGGGTCGAAAAAGTCTTCTATCATAGGGGGCAGCGTTCGCTTTCTCCGGTTCGCCCCCTCCGCGGGGGGAGCCCATGTCGCAGCCGGACCTCTCAGCGCCGCCGACGCTCCATGATCACGCCCACGGCTACGCAGAGAAGGCCCACCAGCAGGGTTCCCGCTTGCCAAGAGATGGCGTAGGCGGCCCGCCCTAAGGATATCAGCACCCAGGCCGAGAGCGTGGCGGCGC
>CAZDLH010000197.1:0-5562 GCA_964505925.1 uncultured Burkholderiales bacterium | reverse complement strand
TCGAGTGGTGAACGTCTGCCTTGGCGACCTCGGTTTTACCGCCGCTAAGAAGTACGATATCGAGGTCTGGTCACCGATCCAGAATCGCTATATCGAGATCAGCTCCTGCTCGAACTGCACCGATTTTCAGGCTAGAAGAGCCGGGATCAGGCTCCGCAGAGCCGACGGCAGCAAAGAGTTTGTACACACCTTGAACGGCTCCGGCGTAGCTGTGGGACGAGCCATGGTGGCGCTAATGGAGACCCATCAGCAAGAGGACGGTTCGGTGCGGATCCCGCAGGCTCTACGCCCTTACTTTCGATCCGATCGACTCAGCAGATCGTAGGCCTTTAGCTTGAAGTCTCCGCTGGAACTCCGCGCCGACCTCCTGGTTTTCGGGGCCGAGCCAGCCGCTTTCGCTGCAGCTTCCGCCTGCCTTGAGGCTGGCTTTCGGGTGCTCCACCTCCTACCCGAACCGCTGGGGCTACTGGGGGCGAGCCGAGAGCTGGGGCTGGCGCATTGCGAACTGGGGGAGCCGTGGGAACGGCTGCTTGCGGCCTTGGGTGGGGAGCACGCTCGGGCATACCGCGATTCGGCCCGGGAGGGGATCGACCGCCTGCACGCTCTCTTATCTTCTTTGGCTGATGGGGTCGAGTCCGCGACCTGCACCCGGGGAACCCGGCTGGTCCTAGCCCGCAGTCGAAGCGCTGGAGAGCTGATCGTCGAGGACGCCCTAGCGAGACAGCAGGAAGGGGAGCAGGTGCGCCTGATGTCCGGGGCTGCCGCTTCCAACTATGCGCCGGTCATCAGCTCCGAGTACGCCTGCCTGGAGACGCACTGTTTGCGCTTTTCACCGGTGAGGGCGCTCGCCGAACTGCGCTCCCATCTCGAGAGCCACGAGGGGTACACCGCCGTAGCGCTGGAGGTCTCCCGAGGCTTTGAGCGGTGCAGCCTGCAGGTGCGCGGCTCGGGAGTAGAGCTGTCCTGGGAAGGTTCTCAGGGTCGGGTCCGCTGTCTGGCTGAGGCCCTTTTGTGCTGTGCTGGGCTCGCCTCGGTGTCGCTTCTCAGGCGTTTTCGTCGTGTCTTGATAGGGCTTCAGGTCGAGGCCTTTCGTACCGCTGCGCTGCGTGAGAGGGCCAGGACCAACGTCGTGGGCCTGACCGCCTCCTGGGGCTACGAGCAGTACTATTTCGATAGCCAACGGCGACTCGTAGCCGCTGGAAGGGACCCCCAGGGCGGACTTGCCGAAGCGCTGGTTCCCGAGGTCGACGAGGAGGTCGGCACCCGCATGGTGGAGCGCGCCCTGGAGCTCTTTCCCGATCTTTTGCCCGATCTTGTCGAGCAGCACTGGGCCTATCTTTGGACGGCATCGTGCGACGGGCTGCCCCTGTTAGGGCCGCTGCCCGGAGAACCGAAGATCTGGGTCTGCGAAGGGTTCGGGCCCGCCGCTTGGAGCCGCGGCTTTAGACTCGGGGAGGCGGTCGGCCAGGCCTTGGCCGGAGGGGAGAGCCATCCCTTACTCGCGCGCTGTAGCCCTAAGCGCTTTCAGCTCTAAGGACGTTACCGAGGCGCCAGCCGAGGGCTCGGTAGAGGTCACTAATCCGGGGTGGACTCGGCGTCGAACGCGTCTTGTACGATCTCCTCGAAGAGCTTGAAGAGACCGGGATCGAAGTGCCCCTCCGACATCTCTCGCATGATCGACAGGGCCTTCTCGGGGGTAAAGCGTCGAGCTTTGCCGTCTTCTCCCAGCCGATAGACCCTCGGCGTCGTCAGGGCACTCCAGACGTCGGCCAGGGTCATAATTCGGGCCAAGAAAGGTATCTCTTCTCCCGCGAGACCGTCCGGGTAACCGGTTCCGTTCCATTTTTCGTGGTGGGCCCGCACGATCGAGACCAGCTCGTCCATGCCCGGTACGTTCCGGAAAAGATCGGCAGAGCGCGCGGCGTGCGTCTTCATCACCTCGAACTCGTCATCGGTGAGCTTCCGGGGAGCGTTCAGAATCTCTTCGTCGATAAAGATCTTCCCAACGTCGTGCAGCTCAGCAGAGATCCGCATGTACTCGCGCTCGGCGCGACCCAACCCTAGGCGATCGACGATCTTCAGGCTCATGTCCCGAACATCCATCGAGTGGCGATAGGTGTAGTTGTCCTTGATATCTAGGGCGCGAACCATCATCCGCATGACGTCGAGCTGGCTTTCAGCCCGCAGGTTGCTGAAGAGTCGAACGTTCTTTTCTAGGGCCGCTACCACTTTGGGGTTGTAGAGGGTGCCGGCTCCCGCGCGAATGCGCTCGAGCGACTCCTCCATGCTGAGCCTTCGGCAGACGTAGGAGCTCAGCTCGAGATAGTCGTCGGCCACCTTGAGCACCTGGGCTTCCAGGGGCATCTCTCGATAGTCGGACTTCCCGAGTTCAGCGATGAACGACAGAGCTCCGTGCAGCTCGTGGTTCGGTTCGAGAATCTGGATCGCAAAATCGAAGACCTTATCGAGGAGGGCTTGCTCCTCTGGGGTAACGTCGGCGCCCCTGCGGGCTCGATCGACGAGCTGGCGGGGGAGGGCGACCTTACCGATCTCGTGGAGATAGCCGGCAAACAGGATCTCCTCGCTCAACATCGGGCACAGGATGCGACTCATCTCTCGAGCCAGCTGCCCCACCTCGTAGCAGTGCTCCATCTGGTCATCCCCGCCGGCGGCGTGGTTGAGCTCCATGATGAGGGCTAGGTTGGCGTACTCTAAGGAGAAGGGCCGGTCCGTGCGAAACTTCTCTAGGGCGTCAGCGTCACCATCGAGACCTTCGAGCAGCGATACGCGCTCCTCGACGAGTCGATGCATCTTGCTCGCTAGTTCGGGGAGGGTGCGCATGAGGTTCGAGAAGTCGTCCTTGGTGAGCTGGTAGGCTAGGACCTCACCGATAGCGCGAACGGTGGCCGAGCGGGGCTGATCCACTAGCAGCGACATCTCGCCAAACCCTTCGGAGGAGCCGAGCTCCGAGAGCACCAGTTCAGAGCCGGGCTCTCCTTTGACGACCCGAACCCTACCGTGCTTGATCAGATAGAAGCTGTCCCCGGGGTCGCCCTCTTGGACGATGGTGTCTCCGGGAGAGAAGCGGACCTCTCTAACCGTATCTGCGAGGGAGCCTAGAACGGTAGGACTCAAAGAGTAGAAAAGCGGATTGGTGGAGAGAAAGGCCTCGATACTCTCCGCCGTCGATAGTGAACTTTCCAGCATAGGTCTATCCTCTCGCGGATCAACTTCGCTCGAGTTTGCGGATAACCCCTACAACTCGACCGAGAATAGTGGAGGGATCCTCTGGAACATCCGTCAGTCTGGTAAGCCCCACACCGCTGGGCCCACGGCTCAACACCATGTCTCCGTTATTGGGTGTGTCGTCGCGATTGACGATCACGAGATCGCCGGACACGATGGCTTCCTGGCTATAGTTTTTCTCGACGGTATACAGAAAACTTTCCCGGCTTCCGGCTAGCTCCATCGGCAGCGGCAGGGTCTCGGTCGGGTTCGACTCGCTGCCTCGGTCCGGTCGCCCGTCGGTGAGCCCGGCGTTGTTCGGACCTGCGATGGGCAAGTCGATCAAGCGGCTCCGGCTGCTCGAGCTGTCCAGGAGTTCGATGGAGCGCGGCTTGGACGGGTTGCGTCGTAGATAGCCCTTGCTCTCGAGCGAGCGTAGATGGGAGTGGACGGTGGAACTCGAGGAGAGCCCGACGGCCTCTCCGATCTCACGAATAGAAGGCGGGAACCCCCGAGACTCGACCGACTCTCGGATAAAAAAAAGAATCTGTTCCTGGCGGCGACTAAGTCGATTCTTTGAGGCGGGAACCCCTGGCATAGGAACCTCCATGGGAAAAAATGCGAACTAATGATCTGTCGGGAGAGTGAGGGAAAGGCAGTATATCATACCCCCATGCACCCGGGCAATGAACGAAATGTGACGAAATCACGAACCGTCTTCTCCGGTCTGATCCCGGTCCTGCGCCGCTTGAGACAGCGCCTTTCTCATGGTCTCGAGGGAACGAGCTTGCAGCCGGGAGACGTGCATCTGCGAGATGTTGAGAACTTTGGCGACCTCGCTTTGAGACCTGTTCTCGAAGAAGCGCAGATACATGAGTAGTCGCTCCCGCGGCGGCAAAGAAGAAAAGGCGCGATGCAGCGCTAGACGATCCTCGACCAGTTCGAGCTGAAGATCCGCCCGCCCGAGGTAGTCTAGGAGGCTGGAGGTCTTACGACTGTCCTCGCCTTCGAGTTCGGTGTCGATAGATAGAAGGTTGTAGCTCTGGCCTAGCTCTTGGGCCTCCAGGACGTCTTCGGCTGGCACCCCGAGCTTCTTGGCCAGTTCGTCGGCCGTCGGAACCCGACCTAGATGAGCGGTCAACTCTTCGGTGGTTTTGGCCACCGAGGCGTTGAACTCTTGGAGGCGGCGAGGTACTTTGATGGCCCAACCTTTATCCCGAAAATGCCGTTTGATCTCGCCAACGATGGTGGGAGTGGCGTAGGTGGTGAACTCGGTTCCACGCTCCGGGTCGAAGCGCTCGATCGCTTTGATCAGACCGAGACAGCCGACCTGGATGAGATCCTCGAGGTTCTCCCCTCGATTCGAGAACTTGCCAGCAAGGTATCGAACCAAGTTCAGATGCTGTGTGACCAGTTCATCCTTGAGTTCGCCATCTCGCGTCTGCGCGTACTCGGTGAGGAGTTTCCTTGCCTTCTCTTTGTCCCATCGGCTCTCCGAGCGGGATTCACTCATCGATTCTCCGGGTTAGCCTCTTGCTCATTACGAGCGTCCTACCCTGATCTCGTGCCTCTACCTCATCCATGAGGGCGTGCATCAAAAACAGGCCGAGGTCGTCGGTGTCTAGATTCAGAGCCTCCGTGTCGTCAGAGTCGTGACCCGTAACCTGAACTGTAACCTGCAGGCTTTCGCTGCAGCACTCGAAGGTCACGGAGATCGAGTCTCCGTGCCTCGAGTGTTCGAGTAGGAAGCTGCAGGCCTCTGTCACAGCCAACTTAAGGTCGTCGGTCTGCTCTAAGTCCAAGGCGAGACGATGGGCTATTCCGGCTACGTTGAGGCGAACGATCCCGAGATATTCGGGCTCGTTCGGTATGGACAATAGGATCTGAACGACGGATCTCCAGCGGTACGAGTTTGAGCGTGACTAACTAGCGGGTGCTAGTACGGCGAGGGCCTCTTCTTCGCTTGCGAAGATCTCGAATATCTTGACCAGGCCCGTAATGTTGAAGATCTTCTTGATCTGAGGATTTGTGCAGACCAGAAGAATGCGACCGCTGTGCTCACGCACTTTCTTGAGCGCACCGATCAGGACGCCGAGGCCGGTGCTATCGATGTAGCGGACCTTCTCGAGGTTGATCAAGAGTTGATAGTTCTCCTTCTCGATCAGTTCATTGATGGTCTCTTTGACCCGGGGGGAAGTGTAAACGTCGATCTCCCCCTGGATCTCGACCGCCTGCGCTTTACCGTCCAGGCTACGGGTGTTGACCTTAATATCCACGAAACATTCTCCTAGTCTCACGAAATCGCGCCGCTCGGCGATTCTAAGCTTGGGCCTCGCC
>CAZDLH010000196.1:0-5566 GCA_964505925.1 uncultured Burkholderiales bacterium | reverse complement strand
TTACGTCAGGACCCCGACGTCTTGATGGTAGGTGAGATCCGCGACCCGGAGACCGCCGAGATCGCCGTCCACGCCGCTCTGACCGGTCACATGGTGCTGTCCACGCTCCACACCAACGATGCCCCCGCGGCCGCCACCCGACTGGTGGACCTCGGCGTTCCGTCCTATCTGCTATCGTCTTGTCTGGTCGGAGTTCTCGCCCAGCGGCTGGTGCGACGGCTCTGCCCCCACTGCAAGACCCCCACCCAGATCAAAGAGGCCGAGGCCCTCAAACTCGGTCTGGCTCCCGAGACCGCCGGACGCAAAGTGTTCGAACCCGGCGGCTGCGAAGTGTGTCTCGATACCGGCTACAAGGGACGGACCGGGGTCTTCGAACTGATGAACGTCGACGAAGAGATGGCGTCCCTGGTGGCGCGCTCCGAGGACGCGCGGAAGCTGCGCCAGTCGGCCCGAAGAAACGGTATGCGCACCCTAATGGAGGACGCTGCCAGGAAGGTGCTCCTGGGTGAAACCAGCCGAGCTGAAGCCTTCAGGGTAACCAAAGCGATCTAGAGTCTCCCTTGCCACTGTACGCCTACATAGCCACCGATCGGACCGGAAAACGCGTTCAAGGCTTCGTCGATGCCGGCTCCAAACCGGTCGCCTACCAGAAGGTTAAGGCGAAGGGGCTCTTCCCGACCCGTATCGATCAAGACGTCTCGCGCTCCTCTAAAGCTGCCCCATCGGAATCGCTAGCCTACTCCCTTCTGCAGCTCTCCGCCCTTCTAAAGGCGGGGATCCCTCTAGACGAAGCGCTGGAATCGATCGCCGAGTTCGACGAGGACCCCACCATGCGCGCCGCTCTCAAGCGGGTCCGAGTTCGGTTGCGGGAAGGCTCCTCGATGACCGCCGCGATGGTGGAAGAGCAGGCTTTTCCGCCGATGCTGATCAGAATGGTCCAGGCGGGCGAAGAGTCGGGGCAGTCCGCTGAGATTCTAGGCAAGTACGCCGAGTTTCTAAAGCGCGATCTCGAGCACCGACGAGCCCTCGTTGCGGCCCTCAGCTATCCTGTGGCCTTGGTCCTCCTCTCGATCGTCTTGATGACCGGCCTACTGTACTTTCTCACCCCGGTCCTCAAGGAGATGTACTCTTCTATGGGCCTCGAGTTACCGTGGATCACTTCGGTGATCGTCGCTCTGGGCGAAGGGGTCGGCACCGTCGGACCTTTCTTGGTGCCCACACTGGTGGGCGGGCTCTACCTGCTCTTCAAGGTCATCCCCCGGCAGCTCCTCGATCGATTGCGCCTGAAGATCCCCCTGGTCGGGACGATGCTGCGCTGCGGTCTCATGGAGCAGTGGTCCCGTACCTTGGGGATGCTCCACCAGGCGGGCGTGCCGCTGGTTCGGGCGATGGAGCTCTCTCGAGAGAGCCTGGAGTACGCGGCAGTTCGGGCCGACCTCGAGGTGGCCGAGCGCGCGGTCGAACGCGGGGACGGCCTGGCCAAGGCGCTGGCTCGAGTTGCCGTCATCCCCCCGCTGCTGCACCAGTTTCTAAAAACCGGTGAGCGGACCGGAGAGCTCGAGGCCATGCTGATGTCGGCCGCCGCTTTTTACGAACGGGAGCTCGCCCGGCGCCGGGGTGCGCTGGCAAAGTTTCTAGAGCCTGCCCTGATCATTATGATGGGATGCGTAGTGGGGGTGCTGGTCCTCAGCGTTCTCCTGCCGCTGGCGGAGGTCTCCGCCAAGCTCCAGATGTAGCCGTGAGTCGCAGAGCTCACTCCAGCGCTGCGCTGGGTCGCAGTGCGGCCGTCGCCCTAGCTTTCTGGAGCATCGCTGTGCTAGCTCGGCCCGCCCTCGGACAGCCGCCGCAGCTGCGCTTGATGTACCTCGAGAGCGAGCACGAGGTACGCGCAGCGGTCCTAGCCCAGCGCTTACCTCTCCCCCTTCCGGTCCACCGTATCGGGATCTTCCGAGTCGGACCCGACCTGTACGGTGTGGTCCGATTCTCGGCCTACCGCCCCGATGGAGAGTTCGCGAGTCGCGCCGAGATAGCACAGAATAGCGCGATGCTCTCCGACCGGATCTTTGGCGAACTCCCCGACCTTCGACAGCTCGACTTCGAAGGCGTCAGCCTAGAGGAGACCAAGACTGTGAAGCCAGAGGTGCTCTTCTCCTGCACCATAGACCGACAGCAGTGGCGAGAGATACCTAAAAAAAGTGCCGCTCTAGAGCGCATCTCGCTAGGCGGTCTCATCTATTTCGACCCGCGGGTCCCCGGAGCCCCTCCCACTCCCGAACTACCTACTATCACGTCACGACAGGTACCACCACAGAAATGAGGAAGAAACCTGCATGACCTGCCAACGCTGCGGGAACCTCCTTCAGAGAGTCCCCATGTTCGATCTCCCCAGGAAAGTCAAAGAGTTCTCATGCCTTTGCTGCGGTGAACGTTTTTGGAAGATCCAGGGGAGCACCGAGCTGAAGTACACGGGCCAGAGCTCTTCGAGCTCCCCCTACGAAGCTGGCTGCAAACCGCTTCTAGAGAAGACCTTCGCCTCCGGCTCGCACCGGAACTAGGGCTCGATGAGAGTACTCTACGAAGGCGTCGAGCCGGACCGAGCCGAGCTTATCGTGGTTTTGATCCACGGTCGGGGCAGCTCGGCCGAGAGTATCTTGAGCCTCTCGGCTGCCTTTGCGGATCGCGAAGAGGTCTGCTGGCTAGCGCCCCACGCCTCTGGTGGAACGTGGTACCCCAAGAGCTTTCTCGAACCCAGAGCAGCCAACGAACCTCACCTGACGGTCTCGCTCGAGTCGGTCCGAGGGCTCCTGGAACAGTTCGAGCCTCACCGGACACTCCTGGGGGGCTTTTCTCAAGGCGCCTGCCTGGCCTCGGACCTTCTCCTGCGTACCGCGGTGCCCCGAGCCGGGGCCTGGCTCTTCTCGGGTGGTCTCATCGGGGAAGACCGCGAACTGCCGGAACCGGACGGCGATCTCAAAGGGACGCCGGTCCTTATCTCCGGAAGCCTCTCGGACCCCCACATCCCGGCCGAGCGAATGAAGCGAACCGCGGAAAGCCTAAGAAAACAAGGCGCTGAAGTCGATACCCTTCACTATCCGCAGCCCTCCCACACCATCTCCGACACCGAGCTCGCCCGCGCCGGCCTGATTCTCGATTCGGCCCTACGAAAGCTCCGCGGTTGAGCGCCGAATCGACAGGGAGACCTATGTCCTGGTTTTGCGCCTACCTCGCCTCGGGTAACTCAGTATCAAGCAGGCGATATGCCCCGCCCACAAGAACCGAACCAAGCGATCGGGAGGCCTAAATAGGTTAGGCTACAGGGTGAAGCGGCTGGTGGCCGCGCGAAGGAGAAAGTTATGGCCGATAACGGTAAGAAAAAAGGAACGGGTAAGGTCAAGTCCGGCCTAGCCCAGATGCTTAAAGGCGGAGTGATCATGGACGTGACCACTCCCGAGGAGGCGGTCGTGGCCCAAGAGGCCGGAGCTGTCGCGGTGATGGCCCTCGAAAGAGTACCTGCCGACATACGCAAAGAGGGCGGCGTCGCTAGGATGGCCGACCCTATCGTGACCCGCAAGATCATGGACGTCGTCACCATTCCCGTGATGGCGAAAGCGCGCATCGGGCACTTCGTAGAGGCGGACATCCTCCAGGCTCTCGGGGTGGACTACATCGATGAGTCGGAAGTGCTCACCCCTGCCGACGAAGCTTACCATATCGACAAGCACGCCTTCGAGGCCCCGTTCGTCTGCGGCGCCAAGAATCTGGGCGAGGCGCTCCGTCGCATCGGAGAAGGCGCCTCTATGATCCGGACCAAGGGCGAGGCCGGTACCGGCAACGTGGTGGAAGCCGTGCGTCACATTCGGACCATCAACGCCGAGATCCGACGCCTCTGTGGTCTACCGGACGAGGAGTTGATGACCTACGCCAAAGAGCTCGGAGCCCCTTACGAACTGCTCAAGCAGACCCGGGACTTAGGGCGTCTACCGGTGGTCAACTTTGCGGCCGGCGGGATCGCCACTCCAGCGGACGCCGCCTTGATGATGCGACTGGGATGCGACGGGATCTTCGTGGGCTCCGGGGTCTTCAAATCGGCCGAGCCGGCCAAGATGGCGCGCGCGATCGTGGACGCCACCGCTCACTTTCAGGACGCTGGGAAGCTCGCTGCCTACAGCGAGGGGATCGGCGATCCGATGAAAGGGTTGGAGATCAAAAGCCTCCAGCCTGAAGAGCTCCTCCACACTCGGGGCTGGTAATGAAAATCGGAGTACTCGCCCTCCAAGGTGCGGTCTCCGAGCATCTGGACGCCTTGGCGTCCCTCGATATCGAGGGACGCCAAGTTCGCTCACCGGAGGATCTCGAGGGGCTAGACGGTCTGATCGTCCCCGGCGGTGAGTCGACGACCCTGGAGAAGCTGGTTCGCCGGTTCGGTATCGACCGAGCCCTCGAACGGAAGGTGGCCGAGGGGCTAGCCCTCTGGGGCACCTGCGCCGGTATGATTTTGCTGGCCCAACGGATCACCAACGGTATGGCGGGGCAGACCGGGCTAGGACTGCTGCCGATAGAGGTGGAGCGCAACGCGTTCGGCCGTCAGCTCGAATCGTGCGAAGTCGATCTGGAGTCCCCCTGCCTAGGGCCGCCCGCTTTCCCCGCCGTCTTTATTCGGGCTCCCGTCGCTCGAGAGCTGTTGGACCCGTCGATAGAGGAGCTCGCCGTGCTCGAAGGCCGCACCGTCGCTCTGCGATGGGGGTACCACTTGGCGACCTCCTTTCACCCGGAGCTGACCGGGGATCTTCGCTGGCATCGCTACTTCCAGAGCCTGATACTGGCTCGAACCGCCCTCTTGGTCTGAGCGACTCGCTCCCCCCCTCGGGCTGATTAAGACTCTCTCGCGCCTCCGGCGGTCGAGCTATTCAAGTCTTCAACGAGCAGCTCTTCGAAGGCGAGCGAGCGCGCGGTCTCGGCCAGAATCGCGGTTCCGATAGGGAGACACCGCTCGTCGATATCGAAATTGGGTGTGTGCAGGTCGCGAATCTGGTGGTGGGTCGGCATCCCCACGCCAGCACCCAAAAAGAAGATCGCACCTGGAATAGCTTGGGTGACGTGGCCGAAATCTTCCCCCTCCAGACCGAACGGTTCATCCCGAAGCTCGAAATAGGGGAACAGCCGTCGATAGGCTTCGACGATCCGCTTTACCACTGCGGGGTGGTTATGGCTGACCGGCTCACCCGGGGCGATCTCTAGGCGGTACTCACCCCCGAGCGGGCGCAGGATCTCGAAAGCTCGTTCTACCTCTTTGAGCATGATCTCTCGGTTATCCATGCTGTAGCTTCGGACCGTCCCGGTCAGATGAACCTCCGAAGGGATGATAGAATTCATGCTGCCAGCGTGAATCGTACCGATACTCACGGCCGCGGGCTCCAGGGGCGACACCTTCCGGGCCACGATACCGTGGAGCGCCTGCAAGACTAGTCCGAGCAGCCAGGTCGGATCCACCGTATTGTGCGGCGAGCCTCCGTGTCCGCCAGAGCCGATTATGGCGGCCTGTATATAGTCTACGCTGGCCATGGTG
>CAZDLH010000195.1:0-5591 GCA_964505925.1 uncultured Burkholderiales bacterium | reverse complement strand
GCCTAACCCCAAGAGGCTTTCGTTCAGGTTCGCGATGGCCGCCTCGGGCTGATCCTCAGGGATGAGCGCGGGGGGATCGGTACCCCCGACGGTCTGGATGGAACCGGTAAAGCCGAACAGATGGATGCGATCTCCGGGCACGGCGTACCGGCTCAAAAAGGTCTGGCTGAGCTGCTTGGCTCGGTCGAACTGCACAGACATGCTCTTACTGGTATCGAAGCCGATAATGAAAAGTACCGGGCGCTCCTGAAAACCGGGTAGCGATAGAAGACGGTCGTGCATCTTCTCGTAGGCCTCGCCATCTTGGGCTCCAGCTTGGACCGAAGCCCCGAACAGCAGCAGGGCCACCAGCGTGAGCACCCCCAGACCGCGCATCTTTTTAGCTAAAGTTCGAAACAGAACAGCTCTCCCTTCAATGAGGCTCCAAAGAGCCGCCCTTGAGCCACCGAGAGCACCCCCACCGGAGAGTTCGACAGCCTGGGTCTCAGGGGCTTCTCGTTACGGCACAGATATCGCTCTTGAGTACCGTAGTAGAGCTGCCCCCCCACCGAGCAAGGTTCGGTGCTAGGAGTACCGGACGCTTCGAAGAGAAAGGAAAAACGATCGCCGGTCGCAGAGCAGGATCGCACGGTACCGTCGGCCAGAAAAAGTTGAAAGCGCTCGTCGGATGGGCTCCAGACCGGCTTGGCCAGAAGCTCCCCCGAAAGAGAGCTAGGGGCACCGCCCTCCAGGGGCCGGTAGAGCTCTCGCTCGCTGAAAACCGTGGGCTCCACGCCCCAGACCAGCCAACGGGGGGGTGCCTCTAGCGGGAGCGGCCCGAGGTCTTGAACCTGTGCGGTTTCGGTCCAGAAGCGCCCCACGGCAGGGCCCTCCGCCGGACACCAGATCCCGCAAGCCCGGGAGCCCTTCGGCTCTACAGCCCACAGGTCCGGGGGGGTCCGGGGGACCAGGTCGGCGGCTGCCTCCACCCCTGCCGAGGGGTCCACGAACAGCGCCCCTTCCGGCCCCCAGACCAGCGCCCTACCGCCCACCGGGAAAGCCGCTCGCAGAGGGCTCTCGTACCGAATGCTCAGGGTGGGGCTTCCGGTCCAGTCCAGCCTCGACAGACCTCGCTGGTGAGGGATGTAGAGCTGGTCTCCAAGAAAGAACGGAGCGCCCACCGAGTCGGCCCCCAGGTCCAAGAGCATGAGCCTCAGCGCCCGCTCGATGAAGTCGGTCTCGCTGGAACCCTGTACAGAGCCGTGCTCGGCCCACAGCTCGACCGCCCCACTGCGGAGCACACTGACCAGCAGCCCTCGGGCGTGTATCTGGCACCGCCGCTCGTCGTCCGGGGTCTCCGTCCGACCCCGCCAGGCCGGCCGCGGCGTCCCCGGGTTCGGCGACGAGGGGACCTCGGTTTCGTTGCCGCCCCACGGAGACCAACGCTGCAGACCGTATCGAGCGGTCCAGTACTGGCCCCTCTCAGGGCAGTAGCTGTTGACGCAGGCGAGGCGGTCGTAGTGGTAGAGCCGGCCGCAGCAAGAACAGGCCCAGAAGTCGCTGCCGCACTGCTCGCACAGTGCGAACCCGAAGTCGGGGGTGGCCACGGCCCCCCGGCACGAAGGGCAGGGCTGCCGGAGAACCAAGCCGCAGACACCGCAAAAGTTGGCCTGATCCGGCTTCAGCAGTTCGCTGGCGCAGCCCGGGCAGACGGCGACCTTTATGGTGGCTGTTGCGTCCATTGAAGACTCCATGACTTAGCGCCCAGACCGATCCGGCCCTGTCGGCTGGCTCTGTTTTTCCCACTTCGGTGGCCTCTGGTAGCGCAGCGGAAAGCTTAGGAGCTCTCCGTTGTGTCGATACTCGGCCGAAGCCACCAGATCGCCGAACGCATCGATCTCGAACCGCACCGTGATCTCCCGGGAACCCCCCGCGTCGACTCTGACCGGGAGTTCGGCCACCAGTGCCTCCATCTTCTGGGTGGCCCCGAGCTTCGGATCGGGCCTCCTGTAGACGCGAAAGGTGACCAGAAACGGTGGCGCTGACGGCGCCAAAAACACGCGACTGCGCTGCTGGGTGGGATAGATGGCCCCCGCCCCCACCAGGACCTGCTCCCCGAGCCCCGGGGTGGAGAGCACGTAGTCCACCGTGAGCACCTTCCTGATGCGAGTGCTGGCCGAAGCCACCGCTCCCCGGGAGATGGAGGTGAGACGACCCTCGTCGCAGACCACGCGATCGGCCCCGAACATCCGGGTCAGCAAGCTTCGTAAGGGGGGCAAAAACGAACTCCCCCCCACGAGATAGACGCGGTCTATATCGTCTTCATCCAAGCCTGCTCCCCGGACCACTCTCGAGCACAGAGCCTCCAGCTTCTCGAACAGAGGGCGTAGAGCTTTCACCAAGGCAGGCCGGTCCAGAGTCAGACCCTCTTCGGGAGCCAAAGCCTCGGGGCAGACCACCGGGAAAGCCGCCCGCGCCGAAGACCATCCGACGGACAGCTCCTCTTTGGTCTTGCGCAGCGCTTCCAGCAGGTGCTGGGAGCGCAGCTTGCGCCGACCCGGGAAGTCGTCCGGGGGGAGCAGCGGTCCGCTCCTGCCTACCTGCTCACGCCAGAGCAGGCGGCGCAGGCTCTCTTGGGAGGCTCGGCTCAATCGGGTCACCGCTCGGTCGTACAGGTGTACATCGAAGAGGTTGCCACCGATCGGCTCCCCCGCTTCGCCCAAAATATCAAACTGCCGGAAAAAGAAGCCTTCATCGGGGTCGCGGTCTAAACGGACTTTGAGCAGGGAGACGTCGGTGGTGCCGGCCCCGCAGTCGAACACCAAGATCCGTTTCCCCTCCACCATCTCGGGGTCTTCAGCAGCGTACAGATACGAGACCGCGGTCGGCTCTACCAAGATGGTGACCTCAGCAAAACCGAGCCGAGCCAGGATCCTGCTCATCACCGAAGCGGTCTTGTCTCGGGCCTCCCGGGAAGTGCCGGCGGGCACCGTCAGAACCAACCGAACGTCCGTCGGCTCCACCCCTCGGCCGATGTAGGCTTGGAAATCCTCGCTCTCTCGGGCTCGCCGAAAGAGTCGGCGCAAAAAAGCTACCACCAGCGCGTGGAGATCGTGTTTGATCCTCTCGCCGGTACTGGGGTCGAGCACTTCGACCCACTCCTCCTCGTTGCCGAGCAGCGACTTCAGGTTGCGCAGATAGTTCGGCTCGCCGCGGAACTCGCTGGCCTCCTCCCCGATCACCATCCGTCCGTCCGGATAGAGGTACAGGTGAGACGGAAAGAGCTCGCGCCCGTCGAAGGTGACCTGCTGGATCTGGCCGTCCCCCAACAGCGCGACCTTCGAAGTGGAGGTACCGAAGTCGACCCCTATCACCGGAAGCTCCACCTTCGGCTCCACCAGCTCGAACGAAACCGAGAAGCGATAGCGCTGCTCTTCTTGGACGGAGTGCACTTCGAACTCCAAGCTGTGTTTGACCCCCACCTCTAGGTCCAAGAGCCCGAGCTCGGCTCCCAGCGCCGCGACTTGCCCCCCCTCGAGCTGCAGCCGCGAGTTGCCCAGACTCAGAGCCGGATGCAGGCTCTTGAGCTCCAGCTCCAGGGTGGCGTCGCCCCCGTTCCCGAATCGGAAGAGCTGCTCGACACTGCGGCGGGCCACCCGGGCGAGTCTCCCTAGGCTCCGACGGCTTCGGTCGGCCACCAGATAAGCGGGGGAGAGGCGCTCGACCGAAAGCGCGATACGCTCTTCATCCCAGCACCACCTATCCCACAGCCGCTCCTCACCCCGGCGGTCTCCCGAGCGGGTGTTGTGGGATGCGATGAGCACCGCGCGGTGATGATCCCCGCCGGGCAGCCGTCCTCCGTAAACCAAAAAGCGCTGCTGGCGGGGCGTCGCCCCCGACAGCTCCTGTTCGCCCTTCGGCACCCGGAGCCACCGCTCGGTCTCCCCTTCCGCCTCCCAGTAGAGGCGACAGGCGGGGGCGCCCTGGAGGCCGACTTCGAGCAGCACCTCTTTGACCTCATCGGAGAAGAGCTGCGCTTTGAGCCCACCTCCGGAGTCCAAGCCCCAGCTCAAGCGACCCAAGGGGCTTCCACACAGCAGGCAGTAGCGCTGAGCGGGAACGGTTTCAGCAGCACAGGTAGGGCAGCTCACACCCCAGGCTTCGGCCGGACGGTCCCTATGCCTGCCCTGAACCGGCTAGCACGGCGGGGCCCGACGGCCCTGCCCAAGAGAGAGAAAGGGAGGCGAAGGCTGGTCGCAGCGGTAGGATCTTTGGCCTAAGGCGACCAAAGATCGGGCCAGACGGATCGAAAGGGGAAAACCGATGACACTAAGCCAGAGCGCAGACCGAGTGATCGAAGAGCTGCAGGACCTTCGAAGGCAGACCGGTGACGAAAAGGGGGCTCAACGCGTGGCTTGGGGCCCAGTCTGGCGTAAGTCGCGGGAGTGGTTCATCGAGAGGGTGACCGAGATCGGGCTGGAGTGGAGAACCGACAGCGCCGGAAACGGTTGGGTCACCCTCCCCGGAGACTCCCCCGACACCATCATCATCGGCGGCCACCTCGACAGCGTACCGAACGGCGGATGGCTCGACGGCTGCCTGGGCACCGTAGCCGCCTTGGAAGCTCTACGCCGGGCCCAGAAAGCTGGCCGACTCCCGGTGACCCTGATGCTGGTGGACTGGGCCGACGAAGAGGGCGCCAGGTTCGGCCGGAGCCTCTTGGGCTCAGCGGCCGCGGGGGGCACCCTCGACATCGAAGACGTTCGGAACCTCGAGGACGCCCAGGGCATCCGCTGCGAGGACGCTCTGCGCGAGAACGGGGTGGATTTCGACCGGATGCTCGACGCCCACAAAGAGCTGAAGGCGATCCCCGCGAAAGCCTACCTCGAGCTCCACATCGAGCAAGGCCCCGTCCTCGAAGAGCTAGGCCATCCGCTCGGCGTGGTGATCGGCACCTTTGGCGTAGAGCGCCACCGTATGACCTTCACCGGTCAAGCGGCGCACTCCGGCTCCACCCCGATCCCCCATCGCCGCGACGCCTTTTTGGCCGCCGCGGCCACGGCGCTCGAGATCCGAGAGATCGGGCTACGCCATAGCACCCCGGAAGTGAACGCAGTCTGCACGGTAGGCGAGGTGGAGGTCGGCCCAGGGATCGTCACCGCGGTCCCAGGCTCCTGCACCATCAGCATCGATCAGCGCTCGCTGTACGCCGACACCTTAGCGAAGATGAAGTCCGAAGCGGTGGCCGCCTCGGAGCGCTTCGCAAAGGAGAACCGGGTGACCGTAGAGTGGAGCAAGCTCTGGGAGATCGAGCCCCGGCCGTTCGACCCCGAGCTGATCCGCTTGGCGGAAGAGGCCGCAGAAGAGATCACCGGCAAGGCCCCCAAACTCCCGTCCGGCCCGCTCCACGACGCCGCCGAGATGGTGCCCCATATGCCCACCGTAATGATGTTCGCCTACAGCTCCAACGGGCTCTCGCACTGCGTTGAGGAGGACACCCCGATCCCTCACCTGCAGAAGACCTTAGAAGCGTTTCTCCTGTTGGTAGAAAAGACCGTTCGCCACGTGAGCGAATCCCAGGTCGCCGTGGCTTAAACCTCGTCCGCCCGAAG
>CAZDLH010000194.1:0-5617 GCA_964505925.1 uncultured Burkholderiales bacterium | reverse complement strand
TCCAGCCCGATCAACGCGTTGTAGAATCGGGGGTACTTCGCCTCGAAAAGAGCTGCAAGGTCGCTCGTGAGTTCTCCCATTTCGCGGCGGAGTCGTTCGTCGGATAGTCGCATCGCCATCTTTAGGCGTTATGTCCTCGGTGTGCGAATCCCTTCCGACCCCCCGGACGCGTCGAAGAGGGCCAGCTTCCCGGTGCCGCGAAACGCCTGGGATGCAACGAACCGACGATCGGTCCCCAGGAGACCTCAGACCGTGGAGCTTCGAGCTCGGATATCTGCCGTACGCCGAAGGCTCGGTCATGGTCACGGCTGGCTCCACCAAGGTGCTGTGCGCGGTCTCGGTGGAAGAGCGCCAGCCCCCCTGGATGAAGGAGCCTGGCCGTGGCTGGGTCAAGGCGGAGTACGGTATGCTGCCCAGGGCCACCCACCAGCGCAACCGGAGGGAGTCGAATCGCAGTTCCGGGAGGACCCACGAGATCCAGCGGCTCATCGGGCGTTCCCTGCGGGGGGTCTTCCAGCTCGAGCAGCTCGGGCCGCGGACGCTGGTGGTGGATTGCGATGTCATCGTGGCCGATGCCGGTACCCGCACGGCTGCGGTCACCGGCGGCTGGCTAGCCGCGGTCTTAGCTTGCGCCCGCGCTCAGGCGGAGGGCCTCATCCCCAGCATTCCGGTCGCAGATCAGGTGGCGGCCGTATCGTTAGGGATCGTCGACGGGCTGGTCTATACCGATCTCGACTACTCCGAAGACTCCGCCGCGGACACCGACTTGAACCTGGTGATGACCGGTAGCGGTGGGATCATCGAGATTCAAGGTACCGCCGAGCGAGCCCCTTTCTCCCGGCGCGAACTAGACGCGATCCTCGACGCGGGTGAGAAGGCGCTCGGTCAGATCTTCGAAGCGCAGCGGCGAGCGCTGGCCTCCGCCGGTATCGAGTGGAAGGCGACGGCCCGATAGCGGGGTCTCGTACGCGGATGTCCGGTGCGTAATCTCACCAAGCTCGAAGCCCATTTTCTCAGCTCTTTAAGCGAGAGCGTGCGCAGGTCTCGCCATCACGACGGCCTGTATCTGCTCTACCCTACCGAAGGGCCCGACCTTCTCTTAGCCGTGCGGACCCACCGGGGCGGCCTGGTCTATGTTCGGGTTCTGATCTACGGCAGCCGTCCCGTCCGATACTGCTTTGAGACCCGAGCCGTCTCTTCGGCCGGGCGCCTCAAGGCGCTGTGGGATGAGTCCTTGGGGGCGCTCTCCTTGGTGGTAGAAAGGAGCGGAGTGCGCAAAGGGCGGCTGCTTTTCTATTACCAGGTCACCTACCCCGAGTCGTTTCTCAGGAGCTTGGGCGAGTAGCCGGAAGCTAAGACTCAGGTTCACCCCAGACGACGTAAGTCTCCCGGGCTTTCTCGTTCACCTTCCGCTCGACGTGGGAAAGTCGAGATTCCAGCTGGTCGGCCTCCCGCCACTGGCCTTTTCGCCGTAGGAGCTGTTGGGACAGCTGCAGACACTTGAGCGTCTCGTAATGGTAGGGCCCCCGGCGAGTTAGCAGGAGGTTGAGCCCGTACCGCAGGGAGCTCTCGGCTTCGCGGAACTGTCCACTCTCGAGTTCGAGGTGAGCTTTCCGGCGGTACAGATCGCCGCAAGCCGAATGAAAGTCTCCCAGCGCGGCGGTGCGCAGCGCGATCGCTTGGCGGTAGTAGTCGGCGGCGGCCGCTCCTTTGGCGATGGCCTCTCGGGAGCGGCTGCCCGCGAGCTTGGCGGCGGCCAACGATTGGGAGGACGCCAGGTCGGCCGAGAGGGCGGCAAGGGAGCTCTCCCACACCGGCCGCTGGGAGAGCCTCGACTCTCGAAAAGTGGAGCGAGCGTTATCTAGCGCGGCTTCGGCCCGACCGAATCTCTCCAGGCCGAGACTCAGTTCAGCGGCGGTCAGGTCGCACAGGAGTCGCACTTCGGAGCCTTGGGGTTCGAGTCCGTGCACCCGCTTGAGCAGCATCTGGGCCTGGGCGCCCCGGCCCAGCTGTCCCACCACTCGGGCCAGCAGGACCAGGTTATGACAGAGGAGGTCATCCCTCGAGCCTTCCTCGAGGAGCCCCAGCGATTTGAGGTAGAGGCGCCGGGCTTCGGTCCAGCGCCCTTCGTCGTGATAGAAGACGGCCGCGTTCAGAAGCCCTTTGGCCATGAGCACCGATCGGTCGTCGTTGGCTTTAAAGATTCGCAGAGCTAGGTTCGAGAGGTCCTCGATCTTCTGTCGGCGGTCTTGGGCCCGATGGATCACCGCCAGGCTCGAAAGAGTGACCCCGAGCCTGGGTTCGAACTCGCCCAGCTTCTTGACGCCGCTGAGGGCCTCCCAGCAGAGGTCTTCAGCAGCGTCATACTCCTTAAGATAGAACTGTCCGCTGGCTGAACGGGAGAGCTGCTCCCACTCGGCTAATGTCTTTTGATGATGGATCTCGTTAACCATAACTACCGTATGGATCCTCGTGCGGTTCGACTGTTTTCCCTCGGGGGGGCCTTCGACGACCCGGGTCTCTTCCTTGAGCCTAACGGGCCGGGGGAGGCGATCCTCCTCGACTGCGGAGACCTTCGGCGACTGCCCGTAGCCAAGGCTCAAAAGATCGGGTGGCTCTTCTTGAGTCACCTTCATATCGATCATCTGATCGGCTTCGATCAGCTCCTGCGAGTGAGGCTCTTCTCCCCTACTCCGTTGAGGGTGTTCGGTCCTCGGGGGACGGTGCAGGCTATCGCCCACCGCCTCCAAGGGTACGCTTGGAATCTTACCAGTGGTTCCCCTTTCGTTATGGAGGCTTACGACTTAAATCCTGGGGAAGGGGTCGTCGAGGGGGCCCGCTTCCGGTGCCACGCTCGTTTCCGCCGCGAACCGCTCGAAGAGGGCCCTTCCTATCTACCCGAACGGGGGCTCGCGCTCCCCACGGCAGCCCCAGGGATCTCCCTTCGAGTTCTCGAGGTGGACCACGGAGTCCCCTGTTTAGCCTTCTTTGTCGAACAGCGCTTCCCGCCCAAAGTTCGGACCGAAGCCCTCCAAGAGTGGGGCGCGATCCCTGGTCCTTGGCTGAAGGTGCTCGTCGCAGGGGGCTCGGACAGCCACGAGATCGCAGGCCGAGTGCGGAGCCGAGAGTGGCTCGAAGAGCGGTTCTTGAGTCGGTCCCCTTCTTTTCGCTTCGCTTATCTGACGGACACCCGCCTCACCCCAGCGCTCCGCCGGGAGTTGGCAGCGGCCTTGAGGGGCTACGATCTCCTCTGCTCCGAATCGGCCTATCTCCACCGGGATAGAGAGCTTGCGGAGAAGAACCTGCACCTGACGGCTCAGCAGATCGCAGAGCTAGCCGAAGAGGCCGAGTGCCGTTATCTGGGGCTCTTTCACCTCAGTCGCCGCTACATCGAGAACGGCCCTGCCGAGCATCTCGAGGAGGCGAGGCGGTCGCTGTCTAACTCGCATCTGCTCTGCGAACTGGCACCGCCCTTTTCACCGGCCTGAGGGCGACCCGTCGAGGGATCGAAATCTCGGCCACCGCTGCCGGAGAAACTTGCAGCGGCGGCCGAGAGCGCTTCAGCTGCCGGGCCCTGGGGCCCGGCCGAAACGGTAGGGTCCTTACCCGTTTCGCTTCTGGAACTCGGCCATGAAGTCGATCAGAGCGTCCACCCCTTCGGGCGGGAAGGCGTTATAGATCGAAGCCCTCAGACCGCCGACATCCCGGTGCCCTTTCAAGCCGTCGAGCTCACCTGCGGTCGCCTCTTGTATGAATCTCTTTTCGAGGGCTTCATCGCCTAGACGGAAGGTGACGTTCATCAATGAGCGGTACTCCGCTGCAGCGTGACCTCGGTAGAAGCCTCCGCTCTCGTCGATAGCGCGGTATAGCTTCTCCGCTTTCTGCCGGTTCCGCTCGTAGATGGCGTCCAGTCCACCGATCTCTTCTTTGAGCCATCGAGCGACCTTCTCTATGACGTAGATCGAGAAGGCCGGAGGCGTGTTGTAGAGACTCTCTTTGCTAGCCATGATCTTGTAGTCGAGCATGGTGGGTAGGTTCTGCCCCACGGAGCGCTCCAGAAAGTCGCCGTCGACGATCACGATGGTCGCTCCGGCGGGGCCCACATTCTTTTGGGCTCCAGCGTAGATCAGGGCGTACCGACTCACGTCTAGCTTCCGGTGTAGGAAATCCGAAGAGGCGTCGCAGACGAGCGGAACTTCTCCGCTGTCGGGATCGTAGGGTAGTTGAACCCCTTCGATCGTTTCGTTACTGGTGACGTGACAGTATGAAGCCTCAGACAGATTCTCGAAGACCTCGGGCTTCGGCTGCTCTTTGAACCCTCCAGCCTCCCCGTCCCACAGGACTTCCACCGGACCGACTCTCTTGGCGTCTTTGATGGCCTTCTTGGCCCAGGCGCCCGACCGAACGTAGAGCGCTTTTTTGGAAGGGTCTAGAAAGTTCATCGGGATCATCGAGAACTGGGTGCTGGCGCCACCTTGCAAAAAGAGCACGTGGTATCTCTCGGGTAGACCTAGAAGGTCGCGGATGTGCTGTCGAGCGCTCTCGATGATCTCGTCGAACGCCTTACTGCGGTGCGAGATCTCGAGGACGGATGCCCCTGCTCCGGGGTAGCAGAGCATCTCATCGGCGACCTCCCGTAGGACGCTCTCCGGAAGAACTGCCGGGCCAGCAGAGAAGTTGAAGATCCTTTTAGTTGTAGGGGATTGTGCGGTACTCATTCAGGAAGGTTCTGAGTTCGAGGGGGATCCCCCTTTCGGGTCGCTCGTGTGCTGAGGCTCAAAAAAAGGCCGGACTCTTTTAGAGACCGGCCTTCCTACAGAACACCTCGGGGGCTCGCGCTTTCGCTCGTGAACCCGGTTCGGTTAGAAGTTATCGCGATATCGGTAGTGGACTCGCGGGAAGAAGTGCGACTCGTGATACCAGCCCCGGTTATGGTTCCATTGGCGGTACCGCTCACCTTTCATCCGCTCCCCGTGATAGTTGGAGCCAACCTGAATGGTCTTGGTCGTGAAGTTGTGATGGACCGGTAGATCTAGAGCTCGGGCGGCATCGTAGAGATCGATCATCGTGACTCCACCGAATCTCACCGTATCGATCTGCTCATCGTCGACCATCACCGTCAGGTTGAGGGGATCTAGGCTGGTGGGCGGCTTCTCGGCGATAGCCCAACCCTGATAGTATCGCACCCGGGGCAGCCCGAGCGCGGAAGCGAAGGATTCGACTCCGACGTACGGTCGCTCGTCGATCATAGCCCATTTCCCATAGAAAGGGCTACCGTGCATGCTCAGATCGATGTCTTGTCCGTGGCAGCAGTCCGCCAACGCAGGCCCGGCTAAGGCGAGTCCTGTGGCTAACGCTATCGCTGAGATCAGCTTCTTCATATTCTGATTCCTCCCGTGGGGCGCCACCGGACTCGGTGTGCCCAACCTCGATTTGGAAGGCGACGAGCAAGATCGTCGTTTCCTTGGACGTTCCGGTTCGGCGGCATCCAACCAAAACCTGTCGGCCTCTCCAACTTTCCGGCCGTCGTCGGGCAGGAATGGGCATGGCGAGAAGGTACCTGTCAACATGGATCCAGGTTTACTGGCCGACCCTTTGCTCTGGCTGATCATGGGGA